>NZ_VRUZ01000200.1:0-1126 GCF_008039485.1 Methylobacterium sp. WL69
GGCAAGCCGCGACGCCGGCGCCCGAATCCAGTTACGGCCGCGTGCCGAAGCCCGGCGGCCCGGCCGCCGCCGGCACCCCCCTGCCGGCCGCGATCCAGCGCAAGGAGTTTCCAATTCCCGTCGCCCTCGACAATCCCCTGCGCTTTCCCGCCCCTTCGGCGCAGCGCCTCGTGGCCGAGGCCCAGCCCGGCACCTACGTGCCGGACCCGTCGCTCCCCCCGGCGCCCCTCGTCGCCCGGCGCGTGCCCGGCGCCGGGCCGATGCCCTACGAGCGCTACGGCTTCACCCTGCTGCCGAGCTACGGCGGCAGCGACAAGCCCAGCACCCTGCCGCTTCCGCCCGCCGGGACCCTGTGGCGCCAGCAGGAGGCGGAGCGGTCGTCGGTGCCGGGCCGGTCGGTGTCCGAGGACGATCGCTTCGCGGCGCCGGGCCGCGCCTCGGCCCTGGAGGCCGCCGGAGCGAACGCCCAGCGGGGCCTGCCGTGATCCGCCGTTCGCCAGTTCCCCCGGCCGTCGCGGCTTGCCTCGGCGTCCTCGCGACCCTTCTCGCCGGGGCCGTGGCCCAGGCGGCGCCGGTGCTGCGCCTGCCCGGGGCCGGACGGGTGGTCGCCACCAGCGACACCCCCGTGCGCGACGGCTTCGACCAGCGCATCCAGTTCGGCGGCGGCGCCGGAACCAATGCGGCCAACCTCGGCCTGCGCACCCAGACCGCCGACCTCGTCCTGGCCTTCCCGGCGAACCTGGCGCGGCCGAACCGCGCCGGCATCGACGCCGAGATCGCCGCCCTGTTCCCCGGCCAGGTCCTGCGGGTGCTGGCCGTCCCGCGCCGCAACGCCTACGGCCCCGTCGGCATGGCGGTGGGGGCCGACTGCCTCTACGCCTGGCAATGGATCGACCTGACGCCCGCCATGATGGGGGGGTCCGGCGGCCGGCCGCGGCTGTTCGGGAGCCTGAGCCGGCCCGATCCCGTGGGGGCGGTCTCCCTGCGCATCCGCCTGTGCCGTACCGAGCGGGCGAGCCTGCCCGATCTCATCGCGGCCGTGGAGGGCCTGAGCCTCGATCTCGCCGCGCGGCCCCGGCTGGACGTCCCGGCGCCGATCGTCCGAACCCGCCGGCCGGCCCCGCGC
>NZ_VRUZ01000201.1:0-1123 GCF_008039485.1 Methylobacterium sp. WL69
GTAGCTGATCTTGTCCTGGAGAACCGTCTGCTTAAAAAAAGCATGAGCGGGGCTGGGGGCGACGAGGCATGAGGTACCCGGCCCCCGAGAAGCTGGAGATCATCCGGCTCGTCGAGCAATCCCACCTGCCGGTGCGTGCCACCCTGGACAAGCTCGGCATCACGCGCTCGACGTTTTACCGCTGGTACGACGCCTACCAGCGCGGCGGCCCCGAGGCGTTGAATGACCATCCTTCGCAGCCGAGCCGGGTCTGGAACCGCCTGCCTGCGGAGATCCGCGAGCAGATCGTTGCCCTGGCTCTGGAGCAGCCTGAACTCAGCCCGCGTGAGCTGGCGGTGCGCTTCACCGACGAGCGCCGCTACTTCGTCTCGGAAGCGACCGTCTACCGGTTGCTCAAGTCTCAGGACCTGATCACCAGCCCGGCCTATATTGTCATCAAGGCCGCCGACGAGTTCCGCGATAAGACCACCGCGCCCAACCAGCTTTGGCAGACGGACTTCACCTACCTGAAGGTCGTTGGCTGGGGCTGGTACTACCTGTCGACCGTATTGGACGACTTCTCACGCTACATCGTCGCCTGGAAGCTGTGCACGACGATGCAGGCCAGCGACGTCACCGCCACGCTCGACCTGGCGCTGGGTGCGGCTGGGCTCGATCAGGCGCGGGTGATGCAGCGGCCACGCCTGCTCTCCGACAACGGGCCTAGCTACGTCGCCAGCGACCTGGCGGACTGGCTCGGCACTCGGGGCATGACCCACATCCGCGGTGCGCCATGCCATCCTCAAACGCAGGGCAAGATCGAGCGTTGGCACCAGACGCTCAAGAACCGCATCCTGCTCGAACACGCCTACTTGCCCGGCGAGTTGGAGACGCAGGTCGCCGACTTCGTCGAACACTACAATCATGCCCGAGCCCATGAGAGCCTGAGCAACCTTACGCCCGCTGACGTCTACTTCGGACGCGGCGAAGGGATCCTGGCCGAGCGGGAACGCATCAAGCGCCAGACCCTGATGGATCGCCGCTTGCGCCACCACGCGCAGGCCGCCTAACCTCTCACCCCAGATGGACCAGAGCCTCCGCTCCTGAACACCGCTGAATGTCCCAAATCATCTGACGACGGACA
>NZ_VRUZ01000202.1:0-1086 GCF_008039485.1 Methylobacterium sp. WL69
GACGGGTGCGGTGACGGTCGAGAAGACCGAGAGCACCTTCTGGACCTCGGTGAAGGGGGCGTTGGAGACGTAGACGAGGTCGCGGTTGCGCATGCGGAAGGCCTGGGTGAGGAACAGGCTGTTGGGGTCGCGCATGTTGATCCGGTAGACCACCGGCACCAGGGGGGTGCCGAGGAGCGGGCTGCCGGGCTTGAGGCGGCGGACCACGGCGGCCGGCTCGAACCGGAAGATGAAGGTGCCGGCGGGATCGGCCTGGAAGTCGGACAGGCCGCGCGACTTGGCCAGCGCCTGGGCCAGGGTGATGCCCTCCGCCTGGAACGGGATCTCGGTGGAATTGCCGAGGGCGCCGACGGCCAGGAAGGTCTGGGGATCGCGCACCAGGGTCAGCACGTCGCTCGGCCGCAGGAAGATGTTTTCGCGGGGGTTCGACACGATGGTGGTGAGCGGCACCGTGGCGGTGAGGGTGCCGCGCGAGAGCCGGACGAAGGTCTCGTTGACGGGCGCCTTCACGCCGCCGGCGGTGGCGACGACGTCGAGGAGGCGGTCGCCCTTGCCCGACAGGGGCACGCGGGCGCCGCTCACGGCCTCGCCCGAGACGGTGACGCTCTGCGAGATCGGCTTGGTGACGGAGACGAGGACCTGGGGCTGGATCGCCTTGCCGGCGAGTTCGGTCTCGATGAGGGACTGGACGTCCTGGGGCCGGCGGCCGGCGACCTGGATGCGGCCGGCATACGGCACCGAGATGGCGCCGTCGCGCGAGACCACCTGCTCGGGGATGAGGGCGGATTTGGAGCCGGCGGAGAAGCGGTCGGCGGACAGCGCCCCGGAGAACAGGCCGCCTGAGCCGGCCTCCCACACGGAGACGGCGACGAAATCGCCGACGCCGATGACGGGCTCCAGGGACGGGCGGTGGTCGCCGAAGGAGGCGAGCAGGCTGTCGAGGGGCCGTCCGCGCAGGGCCTCGACGGTGGCGGCGGTGAGATCGACGAGTTCGTAGCGCGCGAAGGTGCCCTCGCTGGTCGAGACGTCGGCCCCGTCCACGATGGCGCCCGTCGTCGGACCCGCACCGGGAAGGATCGAGGAACA
>NZ_VRUZ01000203.1:0-1022 GCF_008039485.1 Methylobacterium sp. WL69
AGCGCCAGACCCTGATGGATCGCCGCTTGCGCCACCACGCGCAGGCCGCCTAACCTCTCACCCCAGATGGACCAGAGCCTCCGCTCCTGAACACCGCTGAATGTCCCAAATCATCTGACGACGGACAAACTCCAACATGGCTCGAAGCCATATCTCAGGGAGGACCACTTTTCAGGGGGAAGGCCAGGTCAGGGTCAGGGCGCACGACATTGAGCGTCAACCATTCGTGGACCAATGGCTGAGTCGAGTGAATGAACCGGGCTTTTAAGGAGGCAACCGTTAAGCGTGACTAACACGATAGGCACGTTCAACTATGGGAACACCCCACCGCCTTCCTCGACGCCTACAAGTTCGACCGGCGGCTCAAGACCCTACGCGGCCTCGGGCCGTACTAAGTGACATGCCGAGCATACGCAGACGATCCAGACCGTTCCATATACGATCCAACCCATCTAATCTTGGGACTGAACACAATTCCAATCCCAAACTTTCGTCTAAGCCGGACCTCCGATTGAGACTGAGCAAGGCCTCCCGATGCATCGAGGGATTAGAGGAAACGAGCTTGAAGGGCATGGCGGGGCTTGCTTACTCGACGCGATGCTCACAAAACCGTCGGTGCAACCAGATTGCAAACTAAGCGACCCGCTGCACTTCGCTTCCCTTACGATGATAGAATGATCCATGCGACCTATGTCGCTACTGGACGACGTTTCCCCCTTTGAGGTTCTGGCTATGACGCAGGTAGGGTTTGAGCTGATCCACCCCGTGATCCTATGCGGCGGATCGGGAACCCGCCTCTGGCCGGCCTCACGCGAGAGCATGCCGAAGCAGTTCACCCCCCTGGTGAACGCCGAATCCTCCACCTTTCAGGATACGGCGCGCCGGGTGCTCGATCCGGCGGTGTTCGGCCGCCCGACGGTCATCAGCAACAGCGAGGCCCGCTTCATCGTCGCCGAGCAGCTGCTCCAGGCCGGGGTCGGCGCCGACATCGTGCTCGAACCCGAGCGGCGGGATTCGGCCGC
>NZ_VRUZ01000204.1:0-854 GCF_008039485.1 Methylobacterium sp. WL69
GGCCGCCGCCCTCCTCGCCACGGCGTTCGCCGCCCCCGTCCTGGCCGGTCCGGGCCGGACGGCGCCGTCCGGCCCGGACGAGGCCGGGCCCGGCACCTTCCGGCCCGCCGAGATCGTCGACAACGGCCACCGCTTCTTCGGCTCCATGTCGCGCGGCCTCGCGCTCACCGTGGAGGAGGCGACCCGGCGCTGGGGCGAGCCCAACGGCTACATCCTCGGCCAGGAGGCGTCCGGCGCCATCGTCGGCGGCGTGCGCTTCGGCGAGGGCACCCTCTACACCCGCAACGCCGGCAAGCGCCGGATCTACTGGCAGGGCCCGTCCATCGGCTTCGACGTCGGCGGCGACGGCGACCGCACCATGATGCTGGTCTACAACCTGCCGGCGGTGCAGGGGCTCTACCGCCGCTTCGTCGGGGTGGACGGCTCGGCCTACTTCATCGGCGGCTTCGGCATGACGGCGGTCACCGCCGACGACGTCGTGGTGGTGCCGATCCGCACGGGCGTCGGCGCCCGCCTCGGCATCAACATCGGCTACCTCAAGTTCACCGACAAGCCGACCTGGAACCCGTTCTGAGGCCGGGTCCGGGGAGGGGTCCGGCGGCGGCGGCGAGCGATCGCAGAGAGCCGCACCGGGCCCCTCGCCTTCCAGGCAGGGTGATCGCATATGACCGCCGGAGTCATTCCGGGGCGCCGTAGGCGAACCCGGAATTCAGAGCCGCTGACAGTGCAAAACCCTGCAAAATCGGTGTTTCTGGTTCCCGGGTTCCGCTGCGCGGCCCCGGGATGACAAAGCGTTGCGGGACTTCTCAAGGCCCCCAAACGCTATCTGCGATCGCTCTGCCCTTCCCCTTGCC
>NZ_VRUZ01000205.1:0-830 GCF_008039485.1 Methylobacterium sp. WL69
CCCCCCGCCCCCTCCGTGTGGAAGGCGTGGATGGTCCGCCCGGCGAAGGCTTTGATCGTGTCCTCGACGAATCCGGATTCGTTGAGGGTGTCGGAGTGGATCATCACCTGCACGTCGTGGAGGTCGGCGACGGTGAGGCAGGTGTCGATGGCCTGGGGCGTGGTGCCCCAATCCTCGTGGAGCTTCAGCGCGCAGGCCCCGGCGCGGATCATCTCGACGAGGCTCTCGGGGCGCGAGGCGTTGCCCTTGCCGGCGAAGGCGAGGTTCATCGGAAACGAATCCGCCGCCTCGATCATCCGGGCGAGGTGCCACGGCCCCGGCGTGCAGGTGGTGGCGAAGGTACCGTGCGCCGGCCCGGTGCCGCCGCCCAGCATGGTGGTGACCCCCGAACACAGAGCCTCCTCGATCTGCTGCGGGCAGATGTAGTGGATGTGGCTGTCGAACCCGCCCGCCGTGAGGATCTTTCCTTCTCCGGCGATCACCTCCGTGCCGGGGCCGACGACGATGTCGACGCCGGGCTGGATGTCCGGATTGCCGGCCTTGCCGAGCTTGGCGATCCGCCCCTTCACGATGCCGACGTCGCACTTCACCACGCCCCAATGGTCGAGGACCACGGCGTTGGTGATGACGGTGTCCACCGCCCCGTCCCGGTTGGTGACCTGGGACTGGCCCATCCCGTCGCGAATCACCTTGCCGCCGCCGAACTTCACCTCCTCGCCATAGGTGGTGTGGTCGCGCTCGACCTCGATCATCAGGGACGTGTCGGCAAGCCGGATGCGGTCGCCGGTGGTGGGGCCGAACATGTCGGCATAGGCGGCGCGGGGGAGGGC
>NZ_VRUZ01000206.1:0-735 GCF_008039485.1 Methylobacterium sp. WL69
GCCCGTGACCGTGGCCGAGCGCGGCGCCGAGGCCCGCCGGCCGGTCCCGGCGACGACGGGGTCGGTGCCGGCCCCGCGTCCGCCCGCCGTCACCCAGCCCGCCAGCCAGCCCGCCGGCACTTGGCGGAATCCGCGCTGAGCCGACGGCGCCGCCCCCGGTCGGGGTGCCGGACCGGGGGCGGCCCGTGCTATGGGCGGCGCCCGAAGCCAGACGGCCTCCCCCGGACCCGAGTGCGATCCCCATGCGAACCATCGTCTACGCCGACGGCGGCTGCGACCCCAATCCCGGCCCCGGCGGCTGGGGCGTGGTGATCCAGGCCGAGACCGGGACCGTCGAACTCTGCGGCGGCGACCGCTCCACCACCAACAACCGCATGGAGCTCACGGCGGCGATCAGCGCCCTCGCCCACTTCCCCGAGGGCGCCGCCATCGAGATGCGCTGCGACAGCCAGTACGTCATCAAGTCGGTGACGGAATGGATGAAGGGCTGGAAGGCCAAGGGTTGGCGCACCAGCACCGGCCCGGTCAAGAACGTCGACCTCATGCAGACCCTCGACACCCTGGCGGCCCGGCGCGACGTGCGCTGGACCTGGGTCCGCGGCCATACGGGCGAGGTCGGCAACGAGCGCGCCGACCGCCTCGCCGCCAAGGGGCGCCGGCAGGCCCTGGCGGCCCCCGCCGGTTCGGCCTCCGGGACGACCGCAGCCACGATCCCGGCCGCGGCCGCGCCGATCC
>NZ_VRUZ01000207.1:0-726 GCF_008039485.1 Methylobacterium sp. WL69
TTCAGGGCGCCTTCCAGGGCCATCGGGTAGCTGGTGCCGCGCCCCAGATAGAGCACGTCGCGGGCCTTCGACACCTCGCGGGCCAGGATCTCGATCTCGCCCTCGCGCTTGGTCGCCTCGGCCATCAGGCCCGGCACGGTGATGAGGGCGTCCACCAGTGCGCGCTCGCGCTCGGCGCTCAGGGTGCCGCGGGCCCGGCCCGCCGCGATGGCGAGGCACAGGAGCACCGTGAGCTGGCACGAGAACGCCTTCGTCGAGGCCACGCCGATCTCGGGGCCGGCCAGGGTCGGGACCACGGCGGAGGCCTCGCGGGCGATGGTGGAGGTTGGCACGTTGACCACCGCCAGGGTGTGCTGGCCCTGGGCCTTGGCGTAGCGCAGGGACGCCAGGGTGTCGGCGGTCTCGCCCGATTGCGAGATCACCAGGGTGAGGCCGTCGCGGTCGAGGGGCGGTTCGCGGTAGCGGGCTTCCGAGGCGACGTCGATCTCCACGGGCAGGCGCGCCAGGGTCTCGAACCAGTACTTGGCGACGAGGCCGGCGTAGTAGGCGGTGCCGCAGGCGGTGATGGAGAGGCGCGAGAGCGTGGCGAAGTCGAACGGCAGGTCCGCCGGCAGGGCGACGCGGCCGTTGGCGAGGTCGACGTAATGGGCCAGCGTGCGGCCGACGACCTCCGGCTGCTCGTGGATCTCCTTGCCCATGAAGTGGCGGTGGTTGCCCTTCTCGACC
>NZ_VRUZ01000208.1:0-706 GCF_008039485.1 Methylobacterium sp. WL69
TTCTGCCGGCTTCTTGGCCGGTCCGGATGTCTGCTTCATCTTCGCTCCTCAGGGGCTACGATGAACCAGCCATCCTCCGTTCGTGAAGACCCTCATTCTGTCCCACAGGTGCTGACGTCGGACACCGTGTAGATCGTGTTCCAGTGGATGATGGCGCTGACCACCAAGTTGAGGGTGGAGGCCCGGATCGCCAGGCTGTCCTGGCTGCGGTCACGGAAGCGACCGAGCCGGTGCAGGTTGACCGCGCGCACGAGGCCGTTGCGGCGCTCGCCCTTGTTGAGCTCGGCCGTGGTACCCTTGCGAAGCTGTTCATCGCCGATCCAGTCGAGGGTGAACAGGGTCCGCTCGATACGCCCCATCTGCGCCTGGGCGAGGCCGCTCTGGCGGGGCGTCGCCGACAGCTGTCGCAACACGAGAGAGGCGCTGACGGTGCGGGTCCTGAGCGAGGTCAGAAGGCCCAGGATGTCGTCCCAGTGGACGGATCAGGCCGGCGTCGAGGCGCTCGCCCATGACGGCGTGCAGCACGCCGTAGTGTCGGGCCTGCACGAACCAGTAGAGGCAGTGGCCGTCGAGGTCGGGGAGCCGGTTTTACCGCTGGCGCAAGGCCGGTGTGTTCGACCGGGTGCTGCGGTGCCTGCAGGCGCAAGCCGATGCCCGAGGCGAGCTCGACGGGGACCTGCACTTCGTCGACGCCACGGTGGTCCGC
>NZ_VRUZ01000209.1:0-671 GCF_008039485.1 Methylobacterium sp. WL69
GAGCCGGTTTTACCGCTGGCGCAAGGCCGGTGTGTTCGACCGGGTGCTGCGGTGCCTGCAGGCGCAAGCCGATGCCCGAGGCGAGCTCGACGGGGACCTGCACTTCGTCGACGCCACGGTGGTCCGCGCCCACCAGCACGCCGCCGGTGCACGCCGGTCCGGCGCCATCGGGGGGGTGAGGGGACGGTCGAGGGGATTGGTGAAGCGCTCGGGCGCAGCCAGGGCGGGGTCTCGACCAAGCTGCATCTGCGGGCCGAAGGCGGCGGCAAGCCAGTCGCGGCGGTGCTGACGGCCGGCGAGCGCCACGAGCAGTTCGCCCTGGATGCGCCGATGGACGAGGGCGCCGTGCCCCGTCACGGGCGAGGCCGTCCGCGTCTGCGTCCTCGCCGAACCTGCGGGGACCGGGGCTAATCCAGTCCACCGGCCCGCCGCCGCCTCAGGCAGCGCCGGATCGAGCCAGTCATCCCGACCCGCAAAGATCAACCGCGGCAGCCCGACTTCGACAAGGCTGCTTACCGGGAGCGCAACAGGGTCGAGCGGCTGATCGGACGCCTCAAGCAGTATCGCCGCATCGCCACCCGCTACGAGAAGCGGGCGGCCAACGACCTCGCCATGGTCACACTCGGCATGACCATGCTCTGGCTCACATGACCTCGCAGAGACGACCTAGT
>NZ_VRUZ01000020.1:0-54751 GCF_008039485.1 Methylobacterium sp. WL69
GCCATCTCCGGTTCGATGCGCAGGGCGAGGCCGCCGCCCTGCGCGACCGGCCCGTCCTCGCCCTGCGCATCGAACCGGAGATGGCCGTCACCCTCGGACGCCTCGGCCTGCGCCGGATCGGCGAGCTGATGGACGCCCCCCGCGCGCCCCTGGCCCGACGCTTCGGCGAGGGGCTGATCCGGCGCCTCGACCAGGCCCTCGGGCACCGGCCCGAACCCCTGGTGCCCCTGGACGAACCGGCGGCGCTCGGTGCCGCGCGCGGGTTCCTCGACCCCATCGGCCATCAGGCCGTCATCGTCGCAACGGCGGCGCGCCTCATGGAGACCCTGGCCCCGCGCCTGGAGGCGGCCGGCCTCGGCGCGCGGGCGCTCCGCCTCACCCTGCACCGGGTCGACGGCGTGATCCGCACCCTCGCCCTCGCGTTGAGCGAGCCGACCCGCTGCCCGGTCCAGGTGGGGCGCCTCCTCGACCTGCGCCTCGACCGCCTCGGCCCCGCCCTGGACGCCGGCTTCGGCTTCGAGACCGTGCGCCTCGATGTCGTCGGCACCGGCCCGATCACCGCCCGGCAGGTGGATTTTTCGGGGGGCGGCCGCGCGGCGACGAGCGCGTCCGGCCTCGCCGATGCCCTGCGCCAGCGCCTGGGGCGCGGCATCCTGCGCCTCGCCCCGCACGCGAGCCACGTGCCCGAGCGGGCCGAGGCCGTCGAACCGTGGCGGGTGACCCGCGTCGACCCGCACCATCCGGTCCGGGCCGGCACGGGGCTGCCCCGCCCCCTCGTCCTCCTCACCCGCAGCGAGGCGGCCGAGGACATGCTCGCCCCCGACGGCCCGCCCCAGCGCTTCCGCTGGCGCCGGCGCCTGCACCGGGTCGCCCATGCGGACGGCCCCGAGCGCATCGCCGGGGAGTGGTGGTCGGGAGCCACCCCCACCCGCGACTATTACGTGGTCGAGGACGAGGGCGGCCGGCGCCTGTGGGTCTACCGGCAGGCGCCTGCGCCGGCGCAAACTCCTGCCCCGTCGCAACCCCTTGCCCCATCGCAAACGGCGGGCTGGTTCATCCACGGGATGTTCGCGTGAGGGCAGCGTCCCTGTGGGCGGGGGCATGACGCCGCCCTACGCCGAGCTCGCGGTCACCACGAACTTCTCCTTCCTGCGCGGGGCCTCCCACCCGGAGGAGATGGTGGCGACGGCGGCCGCGTTCGGGTTCGCCGCCATCGGCATCGCCGACCGCAACACGCTTTCGGGCGTGGTGCGCGCCTATGCGGAGGGGTTGCGTCGGGCGAAAGCCGGGGAGCCCCCCATCCGCACCCTCGTGGGCGTGCGCCTCGTGACGGAAGACGGGTTCGAGGCGGTCGCCTATCCCATGGACCGGGCGGCCTACGGCCGGCTCTGCCGCCTCCTCACCCTCGGCAACCGCCGCTCGGAGAAGGGCGCCTGCCGGTTCTCCTTTCCCGAGATGCTGGCGGCGAGCGAGGGCCAGATGCTGATCGCCATGCCTCCCGGAAACATGCCGCCGGAGGACCTGGATCAGGCCTTCGCCGACCACCTCGCGGCCCTCGCCGAGGCCGCGCCGGGGCGGACGTTCCTCGCCGGCAGCCACCACCATCGCGGCGACGAACGCCGGCGCCTCGGCAGCCTCGCCGAATGGGGAAAGCGCCTCGGCACGCCCCTGGTGGCGGTGTCGGACGCCCTCTACCACGTCCCCGACCGGCGCCCCCTGCAGGACATCCTCGCCTGCATCCGCGCCGGCTGCACCCTGCGGGAGGCGGGCTACCGGCTGGAGGCCAACGCCGAACGCCATCTCAAGCCGCCCAGCATGATGGCGCGGCTGTTCGCCGACCACCCGGACGCGCTGGCCCGGACGGTGGAGATCGCGCAGGCCTGCGGCTTCTCCCTCGATCAGCTGCGCTACGAATACCCCGACGAGCCGGTGCCACCGGGCCGGACCGCGCAGGGCTATCTCGCCGACAAGGTCCACGAGCGCGCCCGGTGGCGCTACCCGGACGGCATCCCCGAGGCCATCGCGAACACCATCGCGGAGGAACTCCGCCTCATCGCGAAGATGGATTACGCGCGCTACTTCCTCACCCTGTTCGACATCGTCGAGTTCGCCCGCGACAAGGGCATCCTGTGCCAGGGCCGGGGGTCGGCCGCCAATTCCGTGGTGTGCTACTGCCTCGGCATCACGGCGGTGGACCCCACCGAGATCCGCCTGCTGTTCGCGCGGTTCATCTCGGAGAACCGGGCCGAGCCGCCCGACATCGACGTCGATTTCGAGCACGAGCGCCGCGAGGAGGTGATCCAGCACCTCTACGACCGCTACGGCCGCGACCGCGCCGCCATCTGCGCCACGGTGATCCACTACCGGCCGCGCAGCGCCATCCGCGAGGTCGGCAAGGTTTTGGGCCTCACCCCCGACATCACCGGCGTGATGGCCGACACCGTCTGGGGCTCCTGGGGCGCCGACCTGCCCGACGCCCATGTCGAGCAGGCCGGCCTCGACCCCAAAAACCCGGCGATCCGGCAGGCCCTCGATCTCGCCCACGCCCTCATCGGTTTCCCCCGTCACCTGTCGCAGCATGTCGGCGGGTTCGTGCTCACCCGCGGGCGCCTCGACGAGACCGTGCCGGTGGGCAACGCCGCCATGGCGGACCGGACCTTCATCGAGTGGGACAAGGACGACATCGACGTCCTCGGCCTGATGAAGGTCGATGTGCTGGCGCTCGGCATGCTGAGCTGCCTCAAGCGCGGCGTCGACTTCCTGGCCCGCGACTACGGCCACGACTACCCGACCCTAGCCGACCTGCCGCGCGAGGACCCGGCCGTCTACGCCATGCTGTCGAGGGCCGACTCTGTCGGCGTGTTCCAGGTCGAGAGCCGGGCACAGATGTCGATGCTGCCGCGCCTGAAGCCGCAGGAATTCTACGACCTCGTGGTGCAGGTTGCCATCGTCCGCCCCGGCCCGATCCAGGGCGACATGGTGCATCCGTACCTGCGCCGCCGCCAGGGGCTGGAGCCTGTCGTCTACCCGTCCCCGGCTCCCGAGCATGGAGATGCCGACGAGTTGGAAAGCGTCCTGAAGCGGACCTACGGCGTGCCCCTGTTCCAGGAACACGCCATGCAGATCGCCATCACGGCGGCGGGGTTCCTGCCGTCCGAGGCCGACGGCCTGCGCCGGGCCATGGCGACCTTCCGGCACAACGGCGAGATCGTGAACTTCCGGACGAAATTCGTCGAGGGCATGGTGGCGCGCGGCTACCCGCGCGACTTCACCGAGCGCTGCTTCAAGCAGATCGAGGGGTTCTCCACCTACGGCTTTCCCGAGAGCCACGCGGCGAGCTTCGCCCTGCTGGTCTACGCCTCGGCCTGGATGAAGTGCCGCCACCCCGACGTCTTCCTGGCGGCGATCCTCAACGCCCAGCCCATGGGGTTCTACCAGCCGGCCCAGCTCGTCCGCGACGCCCGCGCCCACGGCGTCGAGGTGCGCGGCGTCGACGTGAACGCCAGCGCCTGGGACTGCACCCTGGAGCCGGCCTCCGAGCCCCCGCCCCCGGGCGTTCCCCGGCGCCTCGCCGTGCGGATCGGCCTGCGCCAGGTGAGCGGCGCGCCGGAGGCGGCCATGCGCCGCCTCGTGGCCCTGCGCGGCAACGGCTACGCCAGCATCGAGGGCTTGCAGGCGGCCCTCACCCTGCCGCGCAACGCCCTGGAGCGGCTGGCCGAGGCCGACGCCTTCCGCTCCCTCGACCTCGACCGGCGCGCGGCCCTGTGGGCGGTGCGGACCCTGGAGGGCACGTCGAGCCGCAAGGCCGCGTCGCGCCAGGGCACCGACCGGCGCGCGCATCTCCTGGAGACGCCGATGCCGCTCTTCGCCTTCCACGCCGATGACGGGCTGTTCCGCACCGAACCCGCCGTGGCGCTGCCCGAAATGGCGGCGTCCGAACACGTGGCCGAGGATTACGCCGCTACGGGCCTCTCCCTGAAGGGCCATCCGGTGGCGTTCTTTCGGGCGCGCCTCGCCCGGATCGGCGCGATTCCCGCCCGCGACCACCACGACCCGGCCCGCGTCCCCAACAACGCCCGCGTCACCGTGGCGGGCCTCGTGCTCACCCGCCAGCGCCCCGGCACGGCCCGCGGCACGGTGTTCCTGACCCTCGAGGACGAGACCGGCATCGCCAACGTCATCGTCTGGGCCAAGGTGTTCGAGGCCCACCGGGCCGTCGCCATGGGAGCGCGCTTCCTCGCCGTGCGCGGGCGGGTGCAGCGCCAGGGTCTCGTGGTCCATCTCCTCGCCGAACAGTTCCGCGATCTCAGTGCCGAATTGCGGAGCCTGCGCGAGGGCGGCCTGCGCCTGCCCCCCGAGACCACGGATTTTTCCGCGCCGCCCGACCGGCGTGTCTATCGCAGCCGGGATTTTCATTGAGTTCCAGACCTCGACAGGATCGGGTGGCTGAACGAGAGTGCGGCCATGCTGCGCCCCGCCCTCGCCCTCCTGCTCCTCACCACCGTGGCATCCCGCGCCGACGAGTGCGACGGCCTCGCCGCTCAGGTGGCATCCGCCATCGGCGGCAAGGCCGGGCGGCGGCAGGGGCCGGGCGTCGAGATCCGGGTTCCGGGCGGCATCCGGATCGACCTCACCTGCCGGGCCGAGCCCATCGTCCAGGCGGCCTCCGGCGACCCGACTCCCTCGGCGGCCTATTTCCAGGACCTCGCCGTCGCCGGGCAGATCGTGGTGGGCGTCTCCGCCGATGCCGTTCAGGCGGCCCTCGCCACGGCCCATGCCACGGCATTCCGAGAGGGTAAAAAATCCTTCATCCAGCAGAACGGCTGGTCGGCGAGCTGCTACACCGACCGGACCGGATCGATCCGCACCCTGTGCTCCGTGGGGCGCATCCCGCCGGGTTAAGCCCTTGACGGGTCCCGACGGGCCATCGATTTTCGCGGAGACCTCATCGACGAGTCTCGGAGCCAGCCATGCCGGCCCTACGGACGCCCCCCCCTGCGCACGACGCCCATCTCGGCTTCGAGGCGTTCGTGGCCTCGCGCCCCGACGAGGAAAAGTGGGAACTCATCGATGGGCACGTCATCATGCAGGCGACACCCAACATCGATCACCAGATCATCGCGGGGAACCTGGAGCGCCTGCTGAACGACGGGATCGAGCGGATCGGCGCCCCTCGGATCGCGATCCAGAACGCCGCCCTCGACCTGCGGCCCGCCATCGAGGGCCATGCTTACGTGCCCGATGTCCTGGTTCTCGACGTGGCCGACATCGCACCCGGCCGCAACGTCGTGCGGACCGGGTACGCCGTCGCCGAGATCGTCTCGCGCAGCGACCGGCGTTTCCCCTCCGGGCAGACGCGCCAGAAGATCGCCATCAAAATCGACGGCTACGAGGGGCTGGCCACCTGCGAGGCGATCCTGATGATCGAGCAGGCGGCCTTCGACGTCACCGTGGCGACGCGGCGCGACGGCGCGTGGGTCCGTCGGCGGTTCACCGACCGCGACGCCCGTATCGTCCTGCCGACCCTCGGGCTCGATTGCCCGCTCGAGGCCCTCTACGCGCGCACCTCGCTGGTGCGCGCGCAGGGGCGGGTTTGATCAATACTCGATCACGTCTTCCAGGGCGTAGTGCTTCACCGTCTTGCGGTTGGCGATGAGTTCGTCGATGGACGGCTCGCCCTTCATGGCGCGGCCGATGGCGAGCTTCGTCGCCTCGTAGTTGGTGCGGTAGAGGTCCTTGCGGTCGAGGTTGCCGTCCTCGGCGCAGCGCGGGTCGAGCCAGATCATGATGATCATGCACAGGTCGTCGAGGCCGTCCTTCGGCAGCACGCCCTCGATGACGCAGTCGATGATGGCGTCGCCCGTGGCGGCCTGGACCACGCCGCCGAGGAGCTCGACGTACTCGGCCGTGTGGATGGTGGCCTTGGTGGTCATCATCGTGGCCGGGCGCACGAGCTGGTTGAGGTCGCGCACCACGAACATCCGGGTGTGGCCCTGGACCTGGCCCATCATGCCGGCGAACGCCTGACCGGCGGGTCCGCGGGTGGAGCCGATGAGCACCTCCGGCATGGCGTCGGTGTATTGCCCCTCGGCGGCGAGCACGGTGGCCTCGCCGGTGCGGAACCAGATCTCGGACATGGGTCTCTTTCTCAGGCTTGAGAGCCCGGCGACGGGCCGGGCGGGTCGGGGCGCACAAACACCACCGGGCGGCGCGCCGTCAATCGCGAGAGGACGCCGCGAGGGGCGCAGCAAGTGGCGCTGGCCTCGCCGAGCGGGATCGGTCATGCAACACGGGCGGAACGTCACCGCGAAAAGGGTCATGAGGCGATGAGCGCAGGGTCACACGACCGGGACTGGAGCCTGTCGGTCGCGGCGGCGGACGACGGCGTCCGGGTCGAGATCGGCCTGCCCGACGTCGCCGGTCAGCCGTTCACCGCGATCCTCGCCCTCGACCGGGACGAGGCCCGCACCCTCGCCCGCGCCCTGCTCGCCGCCTCGGGCGACGCCATCGAGCGGACCTTTTCGCAGCCGCCCGACGCCTGATCCTCGAAGTCTCGAGGGTTACAGCCCGACGCGGTTGCGGCCCGGCAGGCGCGGAACCTTGGTGCCGCGCGGCTCGATGGGGCCGGCGCAGGAATAGGTGAACTCGGTCTGGAGATCGGTGAACACCGTCTCGCCGGTGATCTTGCAATCCTCCCGCACGGTCTCGTCGAGGTAGGTGCGCGCCGCCTCGCGAAAGCGCTTGGCGCGGGTGAGGGACGGGTCGCCGCCGTCGAGGCGGTCGTCGATCCCGCAGCCGGTGATCTCCCGCAGGGAATTCGAGACGATGAGCATCTTGCGGATGCGGCGCTGGTCGTAGACCTCGTAGGGGTCCTTACAGCCGATGGTCACCACCTGTGGGGTCAGGCTGACATAGGTCTTCGACACGTAGGCGAAGCCGGTGCAGCCCGAGGCCAGGAGACCGAGGGCGGTGACGGCCAGGATCACGGCCGCCGTGTTGGATACGGGCATGGGGCTGGTCCGGTACACGATCGGGGCGCCCTTGCGTCTGGCCTCGCCAAAGTCTCGACGGCATTGAAGCGCAGGCGGCCCCACGGTCAAGCCTCACCGGGCCACACTCCCGCGCGTTTCCGCCGCTCCGGCCTCAGGCCAGGGCGCGCAGGCCCGCCCGAAGCCGCTCCGGCCCGGCCTCCGGCATCCGCGCCTCGACGGCCGCGTGCGCCGATACCCACAGGGGTAAGGCGTCGGCGAGGAGCGCCAGGCCGGCGGGCGTGAGGGCGAGGCGGCGACCGCGCCGGTCCTTCGGATCGGGGGACACCGCGACGAGGCCGCGCCGCTCCAGGGGCTTCAGGGCCGCCGTCAGGGTGGTGCGGTCCATGGCGAGCAGGGCCGCCACGGCGCCGAGCCCCGCGGGATCCGGCCGATTGAGGGCCATCAGCAGGGAGAACTGCCCGTGGGTGAGACTTAACGGCCGCATCACTTCGTCGAAGTGACGTGCCAGGGCGCGGGCGGCGCGCTGCACGTGGAGGCACAGGCAGGTGTCGCGCACCATCAGGGTCGCGGCGAACGGCACCAGGGGAGCGGCCTCAGACTTTGACATACGCGATTTAGGTTGATATCAACCTAAATGTCAAGGCGACTCGTGGCGCGTCAGGGCCGCGACCGATCAGGGGGAGACTCGCGCATGGCCGCACCCGACGGACAGTTCATCTGGTACGAACTCATGACCACCGACACGGTCGCCGCGGAGGCGTTCTACCGCCGCGTCGTCGGTTGGGACGCGAGCCCGGCGGGCATCGACGGTGTGGACTACACCCAGTTCCGCGCCGGCACGGTGCCGGTGGCCGGGCTGACGACCCTGTCCGAGGGGACCGACGGCCGACCGGCCTGGACCGGCTCCATCGCAGTGACGGATGTCGACGCCTCCGCCGCGGCAGTGAAGCGGGCCGGTGGCGCCGTCCACTGCCCGCCCACCGAAATCCCCGGCATCGGCCGCTTCGCCGGGGTCGCCGACCCGCACGGCGCCGTCTTCCTGCTGTTCGCAGCCGGACCACCCTCGGACGAGGCTTGCGCCCCGCCGCCGGCCGGCTCCACGGCCCCCGGCCATGTCGGCTGGCGCGAGCTGCACGCCGGCGACCGCGAGACGGCCTTCGCCTTCTACGCCGGCCTGTTCGGCTGGACGCCGAGGGAGGCCATCGATCTCGGACCGATGGGCATCTACCAGCTCTTCGCCACGGGCGACGGCCCGGCGGTGGGCGGCCTGATGACCAAGCCGCCGCAGATGCAGGGGCCACCGGCCTGGCTCTACTACTTCACGGTCTCGGCAATCGATGCAGCCGCCGCGCGCATCGCCCAGGCCGGCGGACAGGTGCTCAACGGGCCGCATCAGGTGCCGGGCGGCGCCTGGATCCTGCACGGGCTCGACCCGCAGGGCGCGCTGTTCGCCCTGACGGCGGCGGAGCGATAGGTTCCCCCGCGGGGCGGAGGCGCCAGGAGCACCGCCGCCCCGCGAGATCCAAAAAGCTACTCCGCCGCCGCCGCGAGGTAGCGGGCCGGGTCATAGTTCAGGATCGGACCGAGCCAGCGCTCCACCTGCGCCAGGTCCATGCCCTTGCGGGCGGCGTAATCCTCGACCTGATCGCGCTCGACCTTGGCGACGCCGAAGTAATGCGAGTCCGGGTGGGCGATGTAGAGGCCCGACACCGACGAGCCCGGCCACATGGCGTAGGATTCCGTGAGCTTCACCCCGATGCGCGGCTCGGCCTTCAGCAGATCGAACAGCGTCACCTTCTCGGTGTGGTCGGGCTGGGACGGATAGCCGGGCGCCGGGCGGATGCCGGCATACTCTTCGCGGACCAGATCCTCGGGGGCGGTGGTCTCGTCGGCGGCGTAGCCCCAGAACTCCTTGCGCACGCGCTCGTGCATGCGCTCGGCCAGGGCCTCGGCGATGCGGTCGGCGAGCGCCTTCACCAGGATCGAGCGGTAATCGTCGTTGGCCCGCTCGAAGCGCTCGGCGATGCGGACTTCCTCCAACCCGGCCGTGACCACGAAGCCGCCTACGTAATCGGCGACGCCGGAGCCTTCCGGCGCCACGAAGTCGGACAGGCAGGTGTTGGCGCGGCCGTCGCGCTTCGACAATTGCTGGCGCAGGCCGTGGAAGGTCGCGAGTTTCTCCGACCGGCTCTCTCCGGTGTAGAGGGCGATGTCGTCGCCGACGGAGTTCGCCGGCCAGAAACCGATGATCGCCTTCGGGTTGAACCAGCGCTCGGCGACGATCTGGGCCAGCATCTCCTGCGCGTCATCGAACAGGGCTTTCGCCGCCGGTCCCTGGTTCGGGTCCTCGAAGATCGCCGGATAGCGGCCCTTGAACTCGTAGGTCTGCAGGAACGGCGTCCAGTCGATATAGGGCACGAGATCGGCGACCTCGTAGGAGGCGAAGACGCGCGCCCCGGTGAAGGTCGGCTTATGTGGCGCGTAGCCCGACCAGTCGATCCGGAACGGGTTGGCGCGGGCCTTGGCGAGCGGCAGGCGCTGCTTGTCGAGTTCCGAGCGGGCGTGGGCGTCGGCGACCTTCCTGTACTCGGCCCGGACCTTCTCGATGGTCGAATCCCGCGTCTCCTTCGAGAGCAGGCTCGACACCACGCCCACCGCGCGGCTCGCATCGGTGACGTAGACGGTCTGGCCGCGGGCGTAGGACGGGTGGATCTTCACCGCCGTGTGGACGCGGCTCGTCGTGGCGCCACCGATGAGCAGGGGCACCGAAAAGCCCTCGCGCTCCATCTCGGCGGCGACGTGCACCATCTCGTCGAGGGACGGGGTGATGAGGCCGGACAGGCCGACGATGTCGACGTTTTCCTTGCGGGCGACATCGAGGATCTTGGCGGCCGAGACCATCACGCCGAGATCGATGATCTCGTAGTTGTTGCAGGCGAGCACGACGCCGACGATGTTCTTGCCGATGTCGTGGACGTCGCCCTTCACCGTCGCCATCAGGATCTTGCCCGCGGCCTGACGCTTGCCGTCGCCGCCATTGGCGAGCTTCTCCGCCTCCATGAACGGCTCGAGATGGGCGACCGCCTGCTTCATCACGCGGGCGGACTTCACCACCTGCGGCAGGAACATCTTGCCCGAGCCGAACAGGTCTCCGACCACGTTCATGCCGGCCATGAGCGGGCCTTCGATGACGTGGAGGGGCCGGGCGGATTGGAGCCGCGCCTCTTCCGTGTCGGCGAGGATGTACTCGGTGATGCCGTTGACCAGCGCGTGCTCGATGCGCTTCTCCACCGGCGCCTCGCGCCAGGACAGGTCGGCGGTCTTGGCCTGGACGCCGCCGCCGGACTTGAAGCGCGCCGCCGCTTCCAGCAGCCGGTCGGTGGAATCGTCGCGGCGGTTGAGGACCACGTCCTCGCACAGCTCGCGCAGCTCCGCCGGCAGCTCGTCGTAGATGGCGAGCTGGCCGGCATTCACGATGCCCATGTCCATGCCGACCTGGATCGCGTGGTACAGGAACACCGCGTGCATGGCCTCGCGCACGGGCTCGTTGCCGCGGAAGGCGAAGCTGAGGTTCGAGATGCCGCCCGAGATGTGGGCGTGGGGCAGGGTCTCGCGGATGATCCGGGTCGCCTCGATGAAGGCGACGCCGTAGCCGTTATGCTCCTCGATGCCGGTGGCGACGGCAAAGACGTTGGGGTCGAAGATGATGTCTTCCGGCGGGAAGCCGATCTCCTCGGTCAGGACCCGGTAGGCCTTGGTGCAGATCTCGACCTTGCGCTCCAGGGTGTCGGCCTGGCCCTGCTCGTCGAAGGCCATGACCACCACCGCCGCGCCGTAGGAGCGGCAGACACGCGCGTCGGCGATGAACTTGTCCACGCCCTCCTTCATGGAGATGGAGTTCACGATGGCCTTGCCCTGGACGCACTTCAGGCCGGCCTCGATGACGTGGAATTTCGAGGAATCGATCATCACCGGCACCCGGGCGATGTCGGGCTCGGCGGCGACGAGGTTGAGGAACTCCACCATGGCCTTCTCGGAATCGAGCAGGCCCTCGTCCATGTTGATGTCGATGATGCTGGCGCCCGCCGCCACCTGATCGCGGGCGACGTCCAGGGCCGCCGCGTAGTCGCCGGCGGTGACGAGCTTCCTGAACTTGGCCGAGCCGGTGACGTTGGTGCGCTCGCCGACGTTCACGAAGGGGATCTCCTTCGTCAGCGTGAACGGCTCCAGGCCCGACAGGCGCATGAGGCGCGGCACGTCGGGAATGACCCGCGGCTTGCACCCGGCGACGGCTTCAGCGATGGCGCGGATGTGGTCCGGCGTGGTGCCGCAGCAGCCGCCGACCATGTTGACGATGCCGCCGGCCGCGAATTCGCCGACCAGCTTGCCCATGGCCTCGGGGCTCTCGTCGTAAAGACCGAATTCGTTGGGCAGGCCCGCATTCGGGTAGGCGCAGACCAGGGTGTCGGCGATGCGCGACAGCTCCGAGATGTGGCCCCGCATTTCCTTGGCGCCCAGCGCACAGTTAAGGCCGATGGTGAGCGGGGCGGAGTGGCGCAGGGCGTTCCAGAACGCCTCCGGGGTCTGGCCCGACAGGGTCCGGCCGGAGAGATCCGTGATCGTGCCCGAGATCATGATCGGCAGGGTGACGCCGCGCTCGTCGAACACGGCCCAGGCCGCCGCCACCGCCGCCTTGGCGTTGAGCGTGTCGAAGATCGTCTCGATGAGGATGAGTTCGGCGCCGCCATCCATGAGGCCGCGGACCTGCTCGACATAGGCCTGCTTGACCTCGTCGAAGGTGACGGCCCGGTAGCCCGGATTGTTGACGTCGGGCGAGATCGACAGGGTCCGGTTCGTCGGGCCGATGGCGCCGGCGACGAAGCGGCGGCGGCCATCCTGCGCCTCGGCGAGCTGTGCGGCCTCGCGGGCGAGGCGCGCGCCCTGCAGGTTCAACTCGTGGATGATTGATTCCATGCCGTAATCGGCCTGGGCGATGGTGGTGCCGGAGAACGTGTTGGTCTCGCACATGTCGGCGCCGGCGAGGAAGTAGTCGAGGTGGATCTGCCGGATCGCGTCGGGTTGCGTCAGGATCAGAAGGTCGTTGTTGCCCTTCTGATCGTGGCCGTGATCGGTGAACCGGTGCCCGCGAAAATCGGCCTCGCCGTAGCCGAGGCGCTGGATCACGGTGCCCATCGCCCCGTCGAGGACGAGGATTTTTTCGGCGGCGCGCTGGCGCAGGGCCGCTTCGATCTCTTTTCCGTCGACGGGGCGCAGGTCGGTCATGGGTTTCTCATGTCTCGTCACGGAGGTCCCCTCCCCCTTGCGGGGAGGGGTCAGGGGTGGGGGTAGTTGCGAAGGTGTCGCGCCGTATCCGGCACCACCCCCACCTCCGGCTCCTCCCCGCAAGGGGGAGGAGAGGCACTGTCTGGGAAGGGCCCGCCGGGCTTCAGGACCCGGTCTCCAGCACAGCGAGGCGCTTCTCGATGACCTCGAGCCGCTCCTCAAACTGAGCGGCAGCATAGCGACCGAGGACGGATTCGCCGTTCACGGCCTCGCGCAGATTGTCGAAACGGCGCTCAAGCTTGTCAAAGCGTGCATCGTGCTGTTCCAGTTTCCGATCAACACGATCGAAGCCGGCTTTCAGGTCCGCACGTATTTCACGCAACAAAGGAAGGATTGTATCCTGCGGTTCGGCCACGGCACGCCTCCTGCTCCCACCCCTGATATCTAGGCGGCCGCCTTCGCGGCTTCCACCTTGGGTGCCGGCGCACGCAGGCCGAGCAGGTGGCAGATGGCGTAGACGAGGTCGGAGCGGTTCATCGAGTAGAAGTGGAAATCGTTGACGCCCTGATCGACCAGATCGAGCACCTGTTCGGCCGCCACCGCCGCCGCCACGAGGCGGCGGGTGTCGGGGTCGTTCTCGAGGCCCTCGAACCGGGCGGCGAGCCAGTACGGCACCGAGGCGCCGGTGCGGCGGGCGAAGTTGGCCGATTGCTTGAAGTTCTGGACGGGGAGAATGCCGGGGATGATGGGGATGTCGATGCCCGCCGCCCGCACCTTGTCGACGTAGCGCAGGTAGATGTCGTTCTCGAAGAAGAACTGCGTGATCGCCTGATCGGCCCCGGCATCGACCTTGGCCTTCAGGGCGTCGATGTCGGCGTCGAGGGAGGCGGCCTCCGGGTGCTTCTCGGGATAGGCCGAGACCGAGACCTTGAAGTCGCCGATGCGCTTGATGCCGGCGACGAGGTCCGCCGTCTGGGCGTAGCCGCCCGGATGCGGACGATAGGTCGTGCCGACCCCGTCCTGCGGGTCGCCGCGCAGGGCCACGATGTGGCGCACGCCGGCATCCCAGTAGGACTGCACGACGGCGTCGATCTCCTCGCGGGTGGCGTCGACGCAGGTGAGGTGGGCGGCGGGCTTCAGGCCGGTCTCGCGGACCATGCGGGCCACGGTGTTGTGGGTGCGCTCACGCGTCGAGCCGCCGGCCCCGTAGGTCACCGAGACGAATTTCGGCTGGAGCGGCGCGAGGCGCTCGATGGACTTCCACAGGATCTGCTCCATCTCGTCGGTCTTCGGCGGGAAGAACTCGATGGAGACCCGGATCGGGCGGTAGCCGTCGCGGCTGGCGCGGTGTTGGGAGGCGGTGGGCATCGGGGACGTCCTCAATGTCGGTCGGTTCAGACGGATCGCGAAAGCGGATGGGCCGGTCAGGCGACGGCCAGTTCCAGTCCGGCCTCGGCGGCATCCGCCCCGAGCCAGAGGGTGACGGTGAGCTGGTGATCGGCCTCCGCCGCCGGGGGGGCGAGGTCGCGGGTGGTGACGGTGGCGAGGCCCGCATCGTTGAGCCAGCCCGTCACCTGCTCGGGCGCGAAGCCGAGGCGGCGATGGGCCTGGGTCTCGCGCAGGAACTCGAGGCCGTGGGGCGCGAAATCGACCACGAGGAGGCGCCCGCCCGGCGCCACGAGGCGGGCGGCCTCGCGCAGCGCCCGCGCCGGATCGTCGAGGTAGTGCAGCACCTGATGCACCAGCACGAGGTCGAAGCTGCCCCTGCCGAAGGGCGGGGCGTGGATGTCGCCCTGGCGCAGGTCCACCCGCGACAGGCCGGCCCGCTCCAGGTTGGCCCGGGCGACGGACAGCATGGCGTGGCTGGAATCGAGGCCCGTGGCGCGGGTGGCGCGGCCGGCGAGCAGTCCGAGCATCCGGCCGGTGCCGGTGCCGAGGTCGATGAGGTTGCGGATCGGCCGGTTGCCCAGCGCGTCGAGGACGGCGGCCTCGACGGTGGCCTCCGGCACGTGGAGCGAGCGCAGGTGATCCCATTTCGGGGCGAGGCGGGCGAAGAAGGTCTGGGCGGCCTCGGCGCGCTGGGCGCGCACGGCCTCGCGCCGCGCCCGGTCCTCCGAGAGCGGCGGGCTCCCCGCATCAAGCCCGGCGATGAGGGGATCGACGAGGCCGGCCCGGCCGTCGAGGAGGCGGAAGAACGCCCAGGCCCCCTCGCGGTGACGCTCGACGAGGCCGGCTTCGACTAGGAGCTTCAGGTGGCGCGAGATGCGGGGCTGCGACTGGCCCAAAATGTCGGTCAGGTCGGAGACCGACAGCTCGCCTTCCGCCAGGAGGGCGAGGATGCGCAGGCGCGTTTCCTCGGCCGCCGCGCGCAGCACGCCGAGGGCGTGCGCGAACGGCACCGATGGTTCTGCTGAGGCACCCGCATGAGACATAAAGATATGTTTATGTGCAATCCCGGGCCCTGGCAAGGGGCTCCGCGCGGGAACCGGCGTCAGGGCCCGTCCCCGCTCCACAGCCACGCCGCGCCCCTGACCCCGGAGGCGTCGCCGTGCAGGCTCGGGCGGATGGGGGTGTCGAACCGGTCCGAGAACACGTGGGGCGCCGTCAGGTCGGCGAGACCCTCGAACAGTTCGGGCAGGCGCGAGAGGCCGCCGCCGATGACGATGGTGTCGGGATCGAGGATGTTGACCACGTGGGCAAGCGCCCGGCCAAGGCGGTCGCGGTAGCGCGCGAAGGTTCTTTGCGCGATCACGTCGCCCGTGCGCATCGCCGCCACGACGGCCTCGGCGGTGAGGGCGTTTCCGGTATGGCGAGCGTGGTCGGCGGCCAGCCCCGGCCCCGACAGCCAGGTCTCGATGCAGCCGGTGCGGCCGCAATAGCAGGCCGCCCCCGGACGCTCGTCGTCGCGCGGCGCCGGCAGCGGATTGTGGCCCCACTCGCCGGCGATGCGGCCCCGGCCCGACAGGGCGCGGCCGTGGAGCGCGATGCCGGAGCCGACGCCGGTGCCGAGGATGATCGCCCAGACGACGGCGGCACCGGCGCCCGCTCCGTCGACGGCCTCGGACACGGCGAGGCAATTGGCGTCGTTCTCGACCCGCACGGGGCGGCCGAGGGCGTGGGCGAGGTCGGCGGCGAAGGGCCGGCCGTTGAGCCAGGTCGAGTTGGCGTTCTTGACGAGACCCGTGGCCGGCGCGATGGCGCCCGGCATGCCCACGCCGACGCTGCAGGCGGGTCCGGTGCGGGCTTCGAGGTCGGCCACGAGGGCAGCGATGGCGCCGAGGGTGCCGGCGTAATCCTCACGCGGTGTGGCGATGCGGGCCTCCGCCCGCGTCGCCCCGGTATCATCGAGGACGATCCCGGCGATCTTGGTGCCGCCGAGGTCGATTCCGAGGCGCAAGGTTTTGGATCAGCGCGCGGGCGCGGGGATGGGAGCCGCCGCCGCGGACTGCGTGGTGGCCGGGTCCATGTTGGGCGCGTGATCCGAGATGTCCGTGCCGATGGAGAAGGGGTGCTCCATCACCTGGCGCAGCTTCTCCCGGTCGAGCTCGCCCTCCCAGCGGCTGACCACGACGGTGGCGACACCGTTGCCGATGAGGTTGGTGATGGCCCGGCACTCCGACATGAACTTGTCGACGCCGAGGATCAGCGTCATGGCGGCCACCGGCACCGGGTTGTTGGGGATGGCCGAGAGCGTCGCCGCCAGGGTGATGAAGCCCGCCCCCGTGACGCCCGAGGCGCCCTTCGAGGTCAGCATCGCCACGAGGATGATGGTGGCGTACTGGCCGAACGACAGGTCCGCGCCCACCGCCTGGGCGAGGAACAGGGTCGCCAGGGTCATGTAGATGTTGGTGCCGTCGAGGTTGAACGAGTAGCCCGTGGGGATCACGAGGCCGACCACGGAATCCGAGGCGCCGAGGCGGCGCATCTTCGTCATCATGTGCGGCAGCACCGTCTCGGACGACGAGGTGCCGAGGACGATGAGGAGCTCGTCCTTGATGTAGGCGAGGAAGCGGAAGATCGAGAAGCCGGCCACCCGGGCGATGCCGCCGAGCACGACGACGACGAACAGGAATGCCGTGACGTAGAAGGTGCCCACCAGCCAGGCGAGGTCGACCACCTTACCGATGCCGTACTGGCCGATGGTGAAGGCCATGGCGCCGAAGGCGCCGATGGGCGCCAGCTTCACCACGAGGCCGATGATGCGGAAGAAGATCTGCCCCATCGTGTCGATGGCGTGGGTGATGACCTCGCCGCGCTTGCCCATGCCGGTGACGACGACGCCGGTGAGGATCGAGATCAGCAGCACCTGGAGCAGATCGCCGGTGGCGAAGGCGTCGAAGAAGCTCTTCGGGATCAGCGCCATGATGTGGCCGGTCACCGAATCGTCGGCGGCCATCTTGGCGTACTTCTCCACCGACTTGCCGTCGAGCTTCGTCACGTCGGCGTTGAAGCCGGCGCCGGGCTTGACCACCTCGCCGACGAGGATGCCGATGAGCAGGGCGATGGTGGAGACCACCTCGAAGTAGACCAGGGCCTTCAGGCCGACGCGGCCGACCTTCTTCAGGTCACCGATGGAGGCGATGCCGTGCACGATGGTACAGAAGATGATCGGCGCGATCATCATCTTGATCAGGGCGATGAAGGCGTCACCCAGCCACTTGACCGACTTGCCCCATTCCGGATGGAGGTAGCCGAGCAGGATGCCGAGCGCGATGGCAATCAGCACCTGGATGTAGAGGACCTTGTACCAGGGTTCGGCCACCCGTGGGGGCTCGGCCACCGTGCCGTGGGTCATCGCCTGGGACATCGTTCCCTCGCCCGTCGTGTTTCTTGCTCGCGACGCTAGCGAAGTTGTGGGCACCACTCAATCGCGCAGGCGGGGATGAAAGTGACATTCTCGCACGTGCGGCCGCATCCCGAACGGGGCGCGGCCGCACGTGCCTCGATCGGGCCCCGATCAGGTCTGGTTGCGGCGCGGGCGGACGGTCCAGCGCTCGAATTCGGCCCCGGCCTCCTCGGCCCGCGCGGGCTGGGCGGCCTCGCCCTCGGGCGGGAGGGGCTGCGGGTTGCCGAGGGCCTGCGACAGGCTCTCGATCACGTCGTCGATCCGGGCGTCGTTGGGGCCGCCGGCCTCCTGGGTCGTGGCCTCATGGGGTACGGCCTCGGGCGCCGCGACCGGCACGGGGGCCGGTGCCGGGGGAACCGGCTGAGCGCCGCCGCCGGCGACACGGCGCAGGGCCTTCATCATGCCGTCCTCGTCCGCCGGCTTGGCGGCCGCCGCACCGGAGGCGGCGCCGTACCGGCCGAAGCCGAAGCGGGGCTCGACGAGGTCGAGGACTGCCTCGAGGGCGGCGTTGCTCAGGGCGATCTCGCCCGGCTGGGGCGCGCCCTGGAGGGCGACGGCGTGACGCTCGTAGGCCGCGTCGCCCGAGACCTCGGGGCCGAACCACACCGGCACCGGGAAGGCGTTGGCGTCGCCGATCTCGTCGAAGGTCACGCTGACGAGGTCGAGGTTGCCCGGGGCGACGTAGCGGTCGATGCGCGCCTCCCGGCCGGCGCCCAGGGCGATGGCGGTGCGGTCGTACTGGGCCTTGCCGCTGCAGACGTCGAGCAGGGCGTCGCCGTGGGCGCGCGGCACGTCCGTGCGCTCCTCGGTCGAGGCCCCGTCCTGGTCCGTACTGACAAGGACGAGGTGGCATTGCTGGCCGTCGACCCGGACGTAGGAGACGCGTCCGGCCTGGGGCGCGAAGTAGCCTTCAGTGATCCGGGCACCGCCCCGCTCCTTGCGGATGAGGCGCACGAGGGAGGGGGCGACGAGGAACCGGCGAACGATGCTCATGCGGAGTCTCCGGGGGTCTGTGCGTCCCACGGTCGAGGCTCCGCCGGACTGACATTCACGGGCGCCTCGATCTTTCGAACGATGCGGTCTGCGCAGCGCCCATCAGCGGGCGCCGCGGTATTCGTCAGAGAATTACCATTCCGGGACTAAGCAAAACACCGCAGAAATCAAGGTGGTGCGCCGGATTACGCCCGCGATCCACCGCTCCGTCCCCATCTCGATCCCTTGCTCGATCCCTTGCTCGATCCCTCGTCTGATGGCCGCCGCGGCGACTGTCGCGCGACGCCCCCCGTCTCATCCGCGCGGCTCGAACCGCAGGGAGATCCCGTTCATGCAGTAGCGCAGGCCGGTGGGGGCCGGACCGTCGTCGAAGACGTGGCCGAGATGGCCCTTGCAGCGGGCGCAGTGCGCCTCCGTCCGGGTCATCCAGTGGCTGCGGTCGACCTGGGTCTCCACGGCCTCGGGGAACGGTGCGAAGAAGCTCGGCCAGCCGGTGCCGGACTCGAACTTGGTGCCGTTCTCGAACAGCGGCGCATCGCAGCCGGCGCAGTGGAACACGCCCGGGCGCTTCTCGGCGTTGAGGCAGCTCGTGCCGGCGCGCTCGGTGCCGTGCTGGCGCAGCACCCGGTACTGCTCGGGGGACAGAATCTCGCGCCACTCGGCGTCGGTGCGGGTGTCGGCGGTCGGTGCGGTCATGGGTCGGATCCATCGCGAGGGAAACGGTGTGGTTTCCCCCTAGATAGGGTCCCGGAGCCATCCCGTGGAGGCCAGCCGACCGCTTCGGCTCGTCCGATGGCCCCGACGCTAGGCCACGGCGCCGAGGGTGTCGGCCATCCGGGCCCGGCGCGCACCCATGGGCAGGGGAGCGCCCGTGGTGGTGTCGTGGGCGGTCTGGTGTTCCATCTCGGCGTTGATCTCGCCACCGAGCAGCACGATGGTGGTGGAGATCCAGATCCAGGTCATGAAGCCGATGGCGGCGCCGAGGGAGCCGTAGGTCTCGTTGTAGTTGCCGAAGCTCGACACGTACCAGGAGAACAGGATCGAGGCGACGAGCCACAGCACGCCCGCCACGGCGCCCCCGACGCCGACCCAGCGCCAGCGCGGCCGCTCCCGGCTCGGCCCGTAGCGGTAGAGCAGCGACAGGCCGCCGAGCACCACCACCAGCAGGGCGGGCCAGCGCAGCTGGGCCAGCAGCCAAGCGGTGTCGCTGAAGCCCACGAAGGTGAACACGAGGGGCAGCACGACGATGCTCGACAGGGCGAAGATCGTGAACAGCAGGGCGCCGATGGTGAAGGTGAGGGAGCGCAGGTTGAGCATCACGAACGAGCGCTTCTCCTCCTCCTCGTAGACCACGTTGAGGGCGTCGAACATCGCCTTCATGGCGGCGTTGGCGCTCCACAGGGAGATGACGAGGCTGGTGAAGAAGGTCAGTCCCAGGGAGCCCCCGCCCTTGGCGGCGATGCGCTTGACCTGATCGCCGACGATCTCGATGGCGCCCGACGGCAGCACGCCCTGCAGGCTCGCGAGATGGTCGTTGATGGACCCGACATCGGCGACGAGGCCGTAGCAGGAGACCAGGGCGGCGATGGCCGGGAACAGGGACAGGAGGGTGTAGAACGTGACCCCGGCGGCCACCGACAGCACCCGGTCCTTGTTGAACTCGAGGTAGACGCGAAACAGGATGTCCTTCCAGCCGCTGGCGGTGATCTCCAGGGGCGTGCGGGCGGCGCGCCCGCGTCCGGCCTGCGTGGCGGCGACCCATTCGGCGGAGCGCCCGCTATGGGAGCGCGCCCCCCCGTCCCGGTTCCGGTCGGGCTCGGGCGACGCGACGGGTCCGTCCCTCCGCGTCCGGCCGCGGGTCCCCGCCGCCAGGGCCACGAGGGCCGCCCCCATGGCCAGGGTCCACAGCACGGAGGCGGCGCCATTCTGGGCGGGCGCCGGTTCGGGGGAGGAAGGCATCGCGGCGGGGACCGTTCGGGCGGCGGGAGGTGCCAAGCTTGAGCTTACGCTGAGCAGAACGCCAGGGCGTGCGGGGCGTTCCGCCCCTCCGGGCGGTCCGCGCCGGGTTCAGGCACGGTAGAGCCCCGCATGCGTCTCCCGCAGGACGTTCTTCTGGACCTTGCCCATGGCGTTGCGGGGCAGGTCGTCGACGAACAGCACGCGCTTGGGGCACTTGTAGCGGGCGAGCCGCGCCTCGAGGGTGCGCAGGATCGCGGCCTCGTCGGGGGCGCCGTCGCCGGCCACCACCACCGCCGTCACGCCCTCGCCGAAATCGGCGTGCGGCACCCCGATGACCGCCGACTCGACCACGCCCGGCAGGGCGTCGATCTCGTTCTCGACCTCCTTCGGGTAGACGTTGTAGCCGCCGGTGATGATGAGATCCTTGCCGCGCCCGACGATGTGGACGTAGCCGTCGGCGTCGATCTTACCGAGGTCGCCGGTGACGAAGAACCCGTCGGCCTTGAACTCGGCCGCCGTCTTCTCCGGCATGCGCCAGTAGCCCCGGAACACGTTGGCGCCCTTCACCTCGATCATTCCGACGGCATCGGTCCCGAGGTGCGCCCCCGTCTCGGGATCCACCACCCGCACGGCGACGCCCGGGAGCGCCGGCCCCACGGTACCGGCCACCCGCGCCCCCGCGTAGGGGTTCGAGGTGTTCATGTTGGTCTCGGTCATGCCGTAGCGTTCGAGGATGGCGTGGCCCGTGCGGGCCTCCCAGTCGCGGTGGGTCTCGGCGAGCAGCGGCGCCGAGCCGGAGACGAACAGACGGATAGTTTTCGCGATGGCAGCATCGAGGCCCGGCTCCTTGAGCAGGCGGGTGTAGAAGGTCGGCACGCCCATCATCGCGGTGGCGCGCGGCATCAGGCCCAGCACCTGCCGCGCGTCGAACTTTGCCAGGAACAGCATCGTGCCGCCCGTGGCCAGCACGGTGTTGGTCGCCACGAACAGGCCGTGGGTGTGGAACACCGGCAGGGCGTGGATGAGCACGTCGTCGGCCGTGAAGCGCCAGACTTCGGCGAGCGTCCGGGCGTTCGACGCGAGGTTGTCGTGGGTGAGCATGGCGCCCTTGGAGCGCCCGGTGGTACCCGAGGTGTACAGGATCGCCGCGAGATCGTCGGGGCCGCGCTCCACGTCGGCGAAGTCGCCCGGAGCCGCATCCGCCGCCGCGACCAGGCTGCCGCGCCCGGTCGCGTCGAGGGTCCGCATTGCGGCCACGCCGGCCCCCTGCGCCACCGGCTCCAGGGCCTCCTGCTTGCCCGGATCGCACACGAACACGGTGGGCTCCGCATCGCCGAGGAAGTAGGCGACCTCGTGGGCGGTGTAGGCGGTGTTCAGGGGCAGGAACACGGCCCCCGCCCGGACGGTGCCGAGGTACAGGAACAGGAATTCAGGGCTCTTCTCGGCCTGCACCGCAACCCGGTCACCGGGCTTCACCCCCAGCCCGACCAGGGCCGCCGCATAGGCGCCCGACTGCGCCAGGAGGTCGGCATAGGTGAACCGCGTGCCGTCCCCCGTCTCGACGAAGGTTTTCGTGGCCGGATCGGCGGGCAGGCTCGCGCGGACGAGGTCGAAGAGGTGATTGGGCATGCGGGCTTCGGATTGCTTTCAGGCGTCGGCCAGGGCCACCGCGCGGGCGGGCGGCAGGTTGTTGCGCAACTCGCGGCTGACCGCGCTGGAGGCCGCGACGGTGCCGAGGTTGGCGTAGGTCTCGTGGTTCTTCTCGATGGCCGAGAGGTCGTAGAGGTAGTTGACCATCAGCCCGCGCGACTGGCCCAACCCCTTGGGCGAGACGTCGCCGAGGAAGTTCAGGCGCTCCAGGCGGGCGCCGTTGCCGAGGTGGAACCGGGCGACGGGATCGAGCGGCTTGCCGCGCTCGTTCTTGGCGCGGAAGAAATAGGCGGCCGCCGCCGGGATCATCGCCTTGCGCACGGCCTCGGCCTTGGCCTTGTCCGAGAACCAGTCCGGCTCGTCGATGGCGCGCAGGGCCTCGACATCCTCGTGGGTGAGCCCCTGCGGCGCGTCGGCCCGGCGCTCGCGGTCGAGCCAGGTCGCGAAGCCCGGCACCGGCGACAGGGTGACGAAGGTCTTGAGGGTGGGGATCTCGCGGGCCAGATCCTCCACCACCTGCTTGATGAGGAAGTTGCCGAAGGTGACGCCGGCCAGACCCTTCTGGCAGTTGGAGATGGAATAGAAGATCGCCGTGGTGGCCGCGCGCGGCGGCAGCAGGTCGCGCTCGTGGGCGAGGATCGGCGCGATGGCGGGGGCGATGGCGGCGGTCAGCGCCACCTCGACGAAGATCAGCGGCTCGTCGACGAGGGCCGGGTGGAAGAAGGCGAAGCAGCGCCGGTCCCGCGGCTCGATGCGACGGCGCAGGTCGTCCCAGTCGGCGATGGCGTGGACCGCCTCGTAGCGGATTATCTTTTCCAGGATGTGGGCCGGCGTGGTCCAGTCGATGTGGCGCAGCACGAGGAAGCCGCGGTTGAACCACGAGGCGAACAGGTGCTCGAAATCGCTGTCGAGGCTGTCGGCGGCGTCGACGAGGTCGGGGTCGGCCTCCTCGTCGCGCAGGGACCGGCGCAGGCCGAACAGGTCCTCACGCATGCGGACCAGGGCGAGGGTGCCGTCCCGGGCGAGGTTCAGGCGCCGGATCAGTTCCTGGCTGCGCGGCTCGGCGGCGTCGTGCAGGACGCCGAGGGCCGCCCGCGACGGCGCGGCGCGGTACGCCGCGATGGCCTCGTCGACGGCGGCGTGGTCGGCGGCGAACTCGGTGGCGACCATGCGCAGGAAGCTCGCCCGCTCGGGCCGGGCGAGGCTGGCATACCGGTCGAGGATGAGCCGGGCGAGGGCGACGCCGGAGGCCTCGCCGCGCCGGGAGATCAGGTCCTCGCACAGCTTGACCAGTTCCTGCGCGTTGGCGCGGGCGGCGAGATCCCCGCGCCCGAACCCGATGAGGTCGCGGCCCCGGTCGCTGATGGTCTGCAGCAGATCGCCGAAGAAAGAGATCGCCGCCATGGAAGCCGCCTGTCCCCGTACTGGCGCCCGAACCGGGCGGTCCCGCCACGCGCATCCGCGCACGGCTCGACGAACACTCTATGACGGCCCCGCGCGAAGGACCAGAGACCTAGGCCGGTTCGCTTGGGCACGCCGACGCGGCGCAGTGCCCCGCTCCTCGGCGTATCGCAGATTCACGCCGCGAAACCGGCGGCCTCGGTCGCACCACGGGTCCGGGACGGCCGGAGGCCGCGTCCGTCAGCTCGCGCCGCCGGCGGCGATGATCTCGGCCCGGTCGGCCCGCTCCCGCCAGTCCTCGACGCCGTGCTGGCGGGCGAAGCGCAGTTCCGCCGCCCGGAGCGCCCGCACGGGATCGCGGGCCCGGACGATGGCGACGGAGCCGACGGGGAAGGGAACGCCCAGGATTTCCTTGGCAAACTCGACACGATAGTTCGGCATTCGAAGCTCCGTCGTCGGACCCGGCGGGCCGCTCCCGTGGAACGGAGCGCGATTCGCCGGGCCATGGCTGCGATCAGACCGCAAAATCTCGCGTTTTCCAAGGGGTTGGCCCGGCTTGTCAGCCCGATTCCGGGTCCCTCGGCCGCCAAAACGTGCGGGCCCTCGTTCAAACAGATGCGATCGGGCCTGCCCGAGAGGTACGCACCTGCGACGACGCGTCCGGCCCGCCGGCCCGACCGGCCTTGCGGGCACGGTGCACACCGCCCTACTCACCCGTTCGATTCCCACCGGGACAGCACCAGACCATGACGACACCCGGCCTGACAGCGACGCGCGACGTCCCCCCGGCGGCACCCCGGCGCGCGGCATGAGCGGGGCGGCACCGGGCCACGGCTTCACCCTGAAGGCGCGCCTCGGCCTCACCCTCATCGCCGGGGGCGCGGTCGCCAACATCTACTACAACCAGCCCCTGCTGGCCCTGCTGGTGGCGGAGTTCGGCGACCGCGCGGCCGTCCTCGTGCCGACGGCGTCGCTCGTCGGCTACGGCCTCGGCATCCTCTGCCTCGTGCCCATCGGCGACAGCCTGCCCCGGCGCGGCCTCATCCTGGCGCAGATGCTCGGCCTCGCCGTGGCCCTCCTGGCGGCGGCGCTGAGCCCGAGCCTCGGATCGCTCGCGGCGGCGAGCCTCGCCATCGGCTTCCTCGCCTCGGCCGCACAGCAGGCGGTGCCGTTCGCCGCCGAGCTCGCCCCCGACGCCACCCGGGGCCGCATGGTCGGTCAGGTGATGACCGGGCTGCTCAGCGGCATCCTGCTGGCGCGGACGGCGAGCGGCTTCGTCGGCGCCCAGTACGGCTGGCGCGCGGTGTTCTTCGCCGCCAGCGCCGTGGCGCTGATCATCGCGGGCGTCGCCGCCGCGACCCTGCCGCGCACGGCCCAGACCCGGCCCCTGCGCTACCGCGCCCTGATGGTGTCGATCCTCCACCTCACGCGGACCCAGCCGGCCCTGCGCCGCGCCAGCCTGTGCCAGGGGCTGCTGTTCGCGAGCTTCAACGCGTTCTGGACGACGCTGGCCCTCCTGGTGGAAGCGCCGCCCTTCGACCTCACGGCGGCGGGGGCCGGCCTGTTCGGCGTCATCGGCGTGGTGGGTGCCTTCATCGCCCCGGTATCGGGCCGCTACACCGACCGGCGCGGCGCCCGGCCCGTGGTGGTAGTGGGCAGCCTGTTCGTGGTGGCGGCCTTCGTGGTCCTGTGGGCCGGCGGCGCCGTCTCACTCGTGGCCGTCGGTCTCGGCGTGCTCCTCATCGACATCGGCCTCAACGGCGCGCTCATCGCCAACCAGACCCGGGTCTACGCCCTGGTCCCGGGCGCGCGCGGACGGGTCAACACGGTGCTGTTCACGGTGATGTTCGTGTTCGGGGCGATCGGGGCGTTCGCCGGCAGCCAGGCCTTCCTCATGGCCGGCTGGCCCGGCGTCTGCGCCGTCGGCCTCGTCCTCTCGGGCGCCGGCCTCCTCGTGGCGCTCCTCGAGCGCGGGACGCCGAAGGCTACCTGAGCACCCGCGAGAGCCGGCACCATTCGGTCTTGTCCGCCGGCAGGCCGAAGCGCAGGCGCCCGGGCGCCGCTTCGAAGCGCCGGACGTAGATGCCGGCCGCGCCGAGACGCCCGAACAGGCCCGGCCCGTCCGAAAAGTCGGCGGTGCGGAACAGGCAGGTGCCGCCGACCACCCGGCCGCCGGCCCGGGCGATCATCCGGTCGAGGCGGCCCGCATCGGCGCTCCGCGCGGCGGCGGCGGTCCGGCGCCAGTCGGCATCGGCCAGCGCCGCGCGGCCGATGGCCAGCGCCGGGCCGGACACCGCCCAGGGGCCCAGGGCCTCGGCGATGCGGGCGGCGAAGGCGGGCTCGGCCAGGGCGAAACCGAGGCGGAGTCCGGCGAGCCCGTAGGTCTTGCCGAAGGAGCGCAGGACCACGAGGCCCGGCCGCAGGTGGGGCCCAAGGGACGCAACCGCCTCGAGGTCGGCGAAGGCTTCGTCCACCACGAGGAGGCCGCCGCGCAGGGCGAGCCGTTCCGCGCAGGCGAGGAGCGCGGCGGCGTCCCAGGTCCGCCCGTCGGGGTTGTTGGGATTGACCACCACCATCACGTCGGCGTCCGCACCGAGGTCCGTCACCGCGGCAACGGCATGGCCGGCCCGGCCCCACGCGGCGGCGTGCTCGGCGTAGGTCGGCCCGACCACGGCGACGCGGGCGGGGGGCCACAGGCGCGGCAGGGTCTCGATGAGGATCTGGGTGCCGGGCGCCGCCACGATGCCGGCCGGATCGGCGACGCCGTAGGCCCGCGCCGCCGCCGCGTTCAGCGCCGCGAGGTCGGCCGGGGACGGCAGGCGCCGGAACGCGCTGGCCTCCAGGGGCGGACACGGGTAGGGCACCGGATTGATCCCCGTCGAGAGATCGACCCACGGCGCGGGCGCCTCCGGAAACAGGGCGCGCGCCGCGTGAAGATCGCCGCCATGCGCGATGGGGAGAGACCCGCTCACCGAACCCGAATGCCCTGGACCGCCCTCACCCATCCGCCCGATACGCTCGTCGTCCTGCTGCTCGCGCTGACCGTCGAGGCGGCCGCCGGCTATCCCGACCGGCTCTACAGGGCCCTCGGCCACCCTGTCACCTGGATCGGCGCCGTCATCGGCCGGCTCGACGGGCGCCTGAACCGCGGCGGCCCGGCCCGTCGCCGCGCCATGGGCGTGCTGGCGACCCTCACGCTGCTCGCCGTGGTCGCCGCCGTCGCCTTCGGGCTGACGGCGGGCGCATCCCTGCTCGGCCCGTGGGGCGGCCCCATTATCCTCGCCCTCCTCTGCGCCAGCCTACCGGCCCAGCGCAGCCTGCACGACCACGTCGCCCGCGTGGCGGCGGACCTGCGGAGCGATGGCTTGGCGGGCGGGCGCGTCGCCGTGTCGATGATCGTCGGGCGCGACCCCGACAGCCTCGACGAGGCCGGCATCTGCCGGGCCGCCATCGAGAGTCTCGCCGAAAACTTTTCCGACGGGATCGTGGCGCCGGCGTTCTGGATCGGCGTCGGCGGCCTGCCGGGCGGCGCCCTCTACAAGGCCATCAACACCGCCGACAGCATGATCGGCCACCGCACCCCGCGCCACGAAGCCTATGGCTGGGCCGCCGCCCGCCTCGACGACCTCGTCAACCTGCCCGCCTCGCGGCTGGCCGGCGGCCTCATCGTCGCGGCGGCCCTGTTCCACCGGGGTGCTTCGCCGGGCGCGGCCTGGCGCACCCTCCTGCGCGACGCCGGCCGCCACCGCTCGCCCAATGCCGGCTGGCCCGAGGCCGCCATGGCCGGGGCCCTCGGCCTGCGCCTCGCCGGTCCGCGCGTCTACGGCGCGACCCGGGTCGAGGATGCCTGGATGGGCGATGGGAGGACCGCGGCGGGCCCTGGCGACGTGGAGCGGTCGCTCGCCCTCTACCGCACCGCCTGCCGCCTGCTGTTCGGCCTCGCCGCCCTGACATTCGCCCTCCTCACGGTCGCGCTGCTATGAGCGCGACCATGCCGCCCGTCCCCCGGAGCTCCGCCATGATCCGCCGTTCCCTCCTCGCCGCCGCCTCGGGACTGGCCCTGCTGTCTCCGGTCCGCGCGCAGGTGCTGCATCCCGTGGACAGATCCTACACCGTCGGCGCGGGGCTGGCGGGCGAGATCACGAAGAAGCAGACCAAGCCGGCCGAGGACATCTCCGGCATCGCCTGCGCACCGGCCGGGGCCGGGCCGCGCACCTGCATGGTGGTGGACGACGAGGCGGCGGGCGCCCAGTTCGTCACCCTGGACGGCACGACGCTGAATCCGGGCGCCGTCGTCGACATCGCCGGCCGCAAGCCGCCCGCCGCCGCCCTCGGGTCCCCCCCGGCCACGGGCGACTGCACCCTCGGCCAGGGCGCGTACCGGGAGATGGACGGCGAGGCCGTGGCCTATGAAGCACCCGACTTCTACGTCACCGGCTCCCATGGCTGCAGCCGGCGGGGACGCGAGTTCAAGCTCTCCACCGCCCTCCTGGCCCGCCTGCGCCCGGACGCCGCCGGCACGGGGGCGCGCGTCGAGACCACCTACCGCCTCGGCGACGCCCTTCGGACCGCCGACACGGTGGGCCCGTATTTCCTGAAGGATCTGGAACCGCGCGAGGGCGGCAAGCCGCTCTCTGGCCTCAACGTCGAGGGCCTCGCGGTGGTCGGCGACACCCTCTATGCCGGCCTCCGCGCGCCGGTCCTCGACGGCCGGGCCTTCCTCGTCTCGGTGCCCGTCGCCGCCCTGTTCGCCCCCGGCGACGGGCCCCTCGGCGCCAAGCCCACGACGATCCCCCTCGCCCTCGGGCCGGAGGCCGGCATCCGCGACCTCACGGCCCTGCCCGACGGGCGGCTCCTCGTGCTGTCCGGCCCGACCCGCAACGGGCTGGCCGTGCCCTACGGCCTGTTCCTCGCCGAACTGCCCTCCGGCAAGGTCACGCCGCTCGGCACCCTCGCGCCGCTGGACGGCGACGAGGCCCGGGGCAAGCCCGAAGGGATCGTGCGCCTCGGCCCCGGCCGGGTGCTGGTGGTGTTCGACAGCGTTCTCGACGGGAGCCCGCGCGAGTACGCGGTGGCGATCCCGTAGGCTGTAACTTCAGCGCGCTTCCACGGACGGACCGGGCACCGGCTCCGCGCGAAGGCCCGATTGCGCGCTCCGCCGCGCGGCGTCGCGGCGGAGCGCCGAGAGCACCACGAACATCAGGCTCGCCCCAAGTGCGAGACTGGCCGCCAGAAAATACATCGGGGCGAGGTCGCTGCCGGTACGGTCGCGGATGAGCGGCACGGCGTTCTGCGCGATGAAACCGCCGAGGTTGCCGACCGAATTGATGGCCGCGATCCCGGCGGCGGCACTCGCGCCCTTGAGGAAGGTCGCCGGCAGGGACCAGAACACCGGCTGGGCCGAGAACACCCCGGCCGCCGCTACGCACAGGCAGGCGAACTTCAGCGCCGCCCCCGGCAGCACGACGCTGAGCACGAGGGCGGCCGCCGCCACGAGCCCCGGCACCACCACGTGCCAGACCTGATCGCCGGAGCGGGCCGCGCGGCGCGGCACCCACCACAGGGCGAAGGCGGTCACCACCCAAGGGATGATGTTGATGAGACCGTTGAGGGTGTTCGAGACGTCGAAGCTGCGCACCACCGTCGGCAGCCAGTAGCTCAACCCGTAGGCGGCGAGCGGAAACGCGATGTAGACCGACGCCAGCATCCAGACCCGCCGGTCGAGGAGGGCGGCGAACGGATTGCCGTGCTCCACCTGCCCCCCGGCCTTGCGCTCGAAGGCGAGGGTGCGGGCGAGCCAGTCGCGCCCTTCGCGGGAGAGCCAGGGCGCCCGCTCCGGCCCGTCCGGCAGGATGCGCAGGACCACGACGGCCAGCGCCAGGGCGGGCAAGCCGGTGGCGACGAACACCCATTGCCAGCCCTTCAGGCCGAGCAGGCCGTCGAGGTCGAGGAGGGCGCCGCCGATGGCCGCGCCCACGGCGTTGGCCACCGCGCTCGCGATCATGAACCAGCCGATCATCCGGGCGCGGTGGGATTGCGGGAACCACAGGGTCAGGGCGAACAGGACGCCCGGAAAGAAGCCGGCCTCCGCCACCCCGAGGAGGAAGCGCAGGGCGTAGAACATCGCCGTGTTCTGGGTGAAGCCGAGCCCGATCGTGATGAGCCCCCAGGTCAGCATGATCCGGGCGAACCAGCGCCGCGCGCCGACCCGCTCCAGGATCACGTTCGACGGCACCTCGAACAGGAAGTAGCCGAGGAAGAACAGCGACGCCCCGAGGCCGTAGGCGGTCTCGCTCAGGCCGAGGTCGCCGACCATCTGCAGCTTGGCGTAGGAAATGTTCTGCCGGTCGATATAGGCGATGAGGTACATCAGCCCGAGCAGGGGCATCAGCCGGAGGGTGACCGTGCGGACCGTGTCGTGCGCCAGGCGCGCATCGACCTGCGGGGGCGGCGTCGTCATCGGGCGGATTCTCCCGTGCCCGTTCTGGCCGGGCTTCGATCCCGAGCCTACGACGGGTGAGCGCTACAACGCCAGGGTGAACAGGCGGTCGCAATCCACGTGGGCTTCGAGGTGGTCGGCGAGCGCATCGAGCACCGTCTCGATCCCGGCCTCGTAGGCCCCGCCGCCGGCCGCGGCGCCGAGGCGCGCGAGCCAGGCGGCGCGCTGGGCATCGTCGGCGAACAGGCCGTGGACGTAGGTGCCGGCGACCCGCCCGTCGGCCGAGACCGCGCCATCGCGTCGGCCGTCGGCGAAGGCGAGGAGCGGGCGCGCGGCGTCGGGGCCATGGGTGTCGCCGACATGCATCTCGTAGCCGGAGAACGGCACGCCGTCGGGGAGCGAGGTGCCGGTGACGGCCTCCAGGCGCTTGACCGGATTCATCACCGTCGCGACGTCGAGGAGTCCGAGGCCCGGCACGGTGCGGGGCGTGCCCTCGATCCCGTGCGGGTCGGCGAGGGACCGACCGAGCATCTGGTAGCCGCCGCAGAGGCCGAGCACCCGGCCGCCCCGGCGGACGTGCGCCAGAAGATCGGTATCCCAGCCCTGGGCCCGGAAAAAATCGAGGTCCGTGATGGTGGTCTTCGAGCCCGGCAGGAGCACGAGGTCGCAGACCGGGATCGGCTCACCCGGACGCACCAGCACCACGGATACGTTCGGCTCGCCCCGGAGGGGATCGAGGTCGTCGAAATTGGCGATGCGCGGCAGGACGGGCACGGCCACGACCTTGCGACCGGCGGCGCTCCCCTCGGACCCGACGAGGCCCAGAACATCCTCGGCCGGCAGGCGGGCGGCCTGCGGGAAATGCGGGATCAGGCCGAGGCTCGGCCAGCCCGTGTGGCGGGCGATGAGGTCCATCCCGTCGGAGAACAGGCTCGGGTCGCCGCGAAACCGGTTGACGAGGAAGCCCCGGATCATCGCCGCGTCGGCCGGATCGATCACCGCCTTCGTTCCGACGAGGCTGGCGATGACCCCGCCCCGGTCGATGTCGCCGAGCAGGATCACCGGCGTGTTCGAAGCGCGGGCAAAGCCCATGTTGGCGATGTCGCCGGCCCGCAGGTTCACCTCGGAGGCCGAGCCCGCACCCTCGACGACGACGAGGTCGGCCTCGGCCTTCAACTGCGAAAAGCTCTCCAGCACGGCGGCGAGGAGGCGCGGCTTCCAGCCCTGGTAGTCGCGGGCCGTGGCCTGGCCGACCATGCGGCCCTGAACCACGATCTGGCTGCCGGTCTCGCTCTGGGGTTTCAACAGCACCGGATTCATGTGGACGGACGGCGCCACCCCGGCCGCCCGCGCCTGGAGCGCCTGCGCCCGGCCGATCTCGCCGCCATCGGCGGTGACGGCGGCGTTGTTCGACATGTTCTGCGGCTTGAACGGGCGCACGGCGAGCCCGCGCCGGACGAAGGCCCGGCACAGGCCGGCGACGACGAGGGACTTGCCGACATCCGAGCCCGTGCCCTGGATCATGATGGCGCGGGTCATCGGAGGGTCCTGCGACTGGGGGCGGGCTTCGTCGGATCGGGGACGTGATCAGATCAGCGCCGGATAGACTGGGTCGCCTTCTGCTGCTGATCGAGGACGCTGGCAATCAACGCGTCGCATTCCGGCTTCGGGCCCCGGCACAGAGCCCTCAGCTGGACGACGACCTTGCCATCCTCCTGGACGACCTTGCGGCAGATGTAGGCGGGAAACCGGCCGCCGCTCGGCTTGGCGAACGTCCACAGAATCATGTTGGCCGGATCGTCGACGGCGACGAAACTTGCGTTGTCCAGACTTACGCGGCCGCCGGCCTTCGCCTGGATGTCCCGCACCATCTGCTCGATGGACACGACCTCGTGGCCGCACAGGGCTTCCGCGCTTGCAGGCGCGGGCATTGCCAAGGGACCCACGAGAAGGGAACCCGCGAGAAGCGGCATGAGAACCGTCCTGAGGCGCATCGCTTCAACTCCGAATTGCATCGGACTGATTACGCAACGTCCCCGGCGCGGGATCAAGCGGAAAGCACCGACGCCGGCGGCTTGTGCCTAGAACTCGATCCCCTCCTGCGCCTTCACCCCCGCCGCGAAGTGGTGCTTCACCGAGACCATCTCGGTGACGAGGTCGGCGGCCTCGATGAGGGCGGGTTTGGCGTTGCGGCCGGTGACGATGACGTGGAGGTCGGGCCGACGGGCCCGGAACGCCGCCACCACGGCGTCGAGGGGCAGGTAGTCGTAGCGCAGGGCGATGTTGAGCTCGTCCAGCACAACGAGGCGGATGGTCGGGTCGGCCATGAGGTCTAGCGCCTTGGCCCAGGCGTGCTCGGCGGCGGCGATGTCGCGGGCCTTGTCCTGGGTCTCCCAGGTGAAGCCTTCGCCGAGGGTGTGCCAGTCGATCCGGTCGCCGAAGGCTTTCAGCGCGTGCTTCTCGCCCGTGTCCCAGGCGCCCTTGATGAACTGCACCACGCCGACCCGCCAGCCGTGGCCGAGCGCCCGCAGCATCAGCCCGAGGGCCGCCGTGGTCTTGCCCTTGCCGGGGCCGGTGTTGACGATGAGGAGGCCCTTCTCGATGGTTTTCTCCGCCACCTCGGCATCCTGCACGGCTTTGCGCTTCTCCATCTTTTCGCGATGGCGGTCGGCTTCGGTCATGGGGTCGCTCCGGGCGAGGGATTCGGGAGTTGAGGTTTCACGATCATCGGCAGGCCCGCCACCATGAACACGACGCGGTCGGCCTGCGCCGCCAGGCGCTGGTGCAGGCGCCCCGCCGCGTCGCGGAACCGGCGGGCGAGGGCGTTGTCCGGCACGATGCCGAGGCCGACCTCGCTGCCGACCAGCACCACCGGCCCCGGCGCCCCGGCGCAGGCGGCGAGCAGTTGTACGGTCGCAGCCTCGACATCGGCCTCCGCCAGGATGAGGTTGGTGAGCCACAGGGTGAGGCAATCGACGAGCACTGGGCCTTGCGAGGCGGCGACGGCCTGGGCCAAGTCCATCGGCACGTCCCGGGTGATCCAGTCGGCGGACCGCCGGTCGCGATGAAGCGCGATGCGGCCGCGCATCTCGCTGTCCCAGGCCTGGGCGGTGGCGAGGTAGAGCCACGGCGCCGGGCAGGCCTCGATCAGGCCCTCGGCATGGACGCTCTTGCCCGAGCGCGCGCCGCCGAGAACCAGGGTGGTGTGGGGAGGGGGCTGGGGCATGGCGCATCCTTTAGCCCGAAACGTCATCGTGTGGTCAAAGGCGCGCGAAACGGCGGGGCGGCGCGTTGTCAGGGATCGTGCGACCGCGTAGAAGCTGGGATCGGACGGTGCCCCGGCGACGGGGTGAAAAGGGAATGCGGTGAGGGGCGAGCGCCTTGAAACCGCGGCTGCCCCCGCAACTGTGAGCGGCGACGGGCCTGCCATCGGCCACTGGAGCGATCCGGGAAGGCGGCATGAACCGGACGACCCGCGAGCCAGGAGACCTGCCGTCCGGCACCGGGGACTTCCGTCCTCACCTTCGACCACGGCCGCCGGCGGGGCGGCCAGGAGATCAACCGATGACCACCAACACCCTCGTTCTCACCGGCACCCGCACCAACGAGCGCCTCGGCGCCGTGATGGTCGCCGCGTTCCTCGGCCTCGGCCTCGTGTTCATGGCGGGCTTCGCCCCGGCGATGGCGCTGCACAACGCGGCACACGATTTCCGCCACACCCAGAATTTCCCCTGCCACTGAGCGTTTAGCGCCAGGGTAGACCCCCCATGATCATCCGGCTCGTGTCGGCGGCCCTGGTCGCCGGCTTCCTCGCGGCTGTGGTCGCGACGGGCCTGCAGCTCGCGCTCACCTCGCCGCTCATCATCGTGGCCGAGCGCTACGAGACGCAGGCTTCTGCCTCCGCTCCTACTTTCGCGTCCCTCGTCGTGCGGGTTCACGGCGGGCACGACCACGGCGCGAAGGACCCGGCCGTCTCCGGCGGCGAAACCGCGCCCGAGTGGCAGCCGGGTCCCGGCCTGCCCCGCATGGCGTTCACGGCCCTCGCCACCCTGGTCGGCGGCGTCGGCTACGCCCTGCTGCTCGGCGCGGTCCTCCTCGCCGTCGGCCGCGAGCCGACCCCCGAGACCGGCCTGCGCTTCGCCGTAGCCGGCTTCCTCGCGGTCGCCCTCGCACCCGCCCTCGGCCTGCCGCCGGAACTGCCGGGCATGGAGGCGGCGCCGCTGGCCGACCGTCAGTTCTGGTGGGTGATGACCGCCACCGCCACGGCCATGGGGCTCTACCTCATCGCAGTCCGGCGCACGCCGATCTCCATCGCCGGCGGCCTCGTCCTCCTCGTGGCGCCGCACCTCGCCGGGGCGCCGGAGACGAGCCACGCCGCTTCGGCCCTGCCGGCGGGCTACGCGGCGCAGTTCGCCGCGCGCTCCCTCGGCATCGCCTTCGTGTTCTGGGCGGTGATCGGGCTGGCCTATGGCTGGGCCTGGAGCCTGTTCGGCCGGAAGGCGGCGTCCCATGGCTGAGGACGTCACCCTCTACGTCTGCACCGCCTGCCGCGCGGCCGGCGACCCGGCCGAGCCCCGCGCCGGCGCCCGACTGCTGAGTGCGCTCCGCGACGCGGTGGGCGAGCACGGCCGGCCCGGCCTGCGCATCGAGGGCGTCGAGTGCCTGTCCGTGTGCAAGCGGCCCTGCACCGTCGCCGTCGCCTCGGAAGGACGTTGGACCTACGTCTACGGCGACCTCGACGCCACCGAATCCGCGCGCACCATCCTGGAGGGCGTCGGCCTCTACGGCGAGACGCCCGACGGCATCGTGCCGTGGAAGGCGCGGCCCCCCGAATTCCGCAAGGGCGTCGTCGCCCGCATCCCGCCGCTCGCGGCGCACCCCATTCCGGACGCCGCCGAATGAGCCTCGTCGAAAAAATCCCCTGCACCATCGTCACCGGCTTTCTCGGGGCCGGCAAGACGACGCTCGTGCGCCACCTCGTGGAGAACGCGAACGGCCGGCGGCTCGCCATCATCGTCAACGAGTTCGGCGATCTCGGCTTCGACGGCTCGTTCCTCGCCGCCTGCGGCATCGAGGGCTGCCGGGACGAGGACATCGTCGAGCTCGCCAACGGCTGCATCTGCTGCACCGTCGCCGACGATTTCGTGCCGGCCTTGAACAAGCTCCTCGACCGGGCCGACCCGCCGACCCACATCCTCATCGAGACCTCGGGCCTCGCCCTGCCGAAACCCCTGGTCCAGGCGTTCCAGTGGCCGGCGATCCGCTCGCGGGTGACCGTCGACGGCGTCATCGCGGTCATCGACGGCCCGGCCGTGGCGGCGGGGTTCTTCGCCGACGATCCGGCGGCCTCCGCCGCCCAGCGCGCCGAGGACACGAACGTCGATCACGACAACCCCCTCGAAGAGGTGTTCGAGGACCAGATCCTCTGCGCCGACCTCGTGGTGATGAACAAGGCCGACCTCCTCGACGCCGCCGGCCGCGAAAAAGTCCGCGCCGAGGTCCAGGCTCACCTGCCCCGCGCCGTGAAGATGGTGGAGGCCGAGCACGGCCGCCTCGACCCGCGCGTCATCCTCGGCCTCGGCGCCGCGGCCGAGGACGACCTCGACGCCCGCCCCTCCCACCACGGCGAGGGCGAGGACCACGACCACGACGATTTCGACTCCGTGGCTCTGCCGGTCCCCGCCACCGCCACCGCCGAGGATCTGGCGATCCGCGTGGCCCGGGCCGCCGAGACCGCCGGGGTGCTGCGGATCAAGGGCTTCGCCGAAGTCACCGGCAAGCCCATGCGCCTCGTGGTCCAGGGCGTCGGCACCCGCATCGCGCACCATTACGACCGGCCCTGGAAGGGTACGGAAGCCCGCGACGGCCGCCTCGTGGTCATCGGCCTCAAGGGCTTCGACCAGGGTGCGGTCGCCGCCGCCCTGGCGGGATGAGCGGCATGGCGGGACGGCGCAGCCTCGTCGCGGCGGCCCTGGGGCTCGCCGCCCTCCTCGGGGGGCTGCTCCGACGCGCGTCCGCCCGCCCCCGAAGTCGCCAGCCCGCTGCCGTCGATGCAGGCCAACCGGAGCGCCGCCGCCAAGCTCGCCTTCACGCACGATCTCGCCCTCGGCCTGCCGCCCGACCGGGTGGCGCCGCACTTCGCGGCGGCGCGCGACCGTTGCCTGTCCGATACGGGCCTCGGCTGCGTTCTGGTCTCGTCCTCCCTCGAAGACGGCGCGCGCCCCTCGGGACGCCCGCAGGCGCAGATCCAGGTCCGCCTGCCGCACGAATCCGTCGCCCCCTACGTGGCGTTCCTCACCGCTCCCCTGCCGGGCGAGGCGGCGGGCGATGTCGTCCTGCGCCGTCAGGCGACGCGGGCCGACGACCTGACCACGCCCCTGGAGGACGGAGACCGCCGGCTGGCGCAGCTCACCGCCTATCGCGCCCGCCTCGACGAGCTGGCGGCGAAATCGGACACGCGGGTGGAAGACCTCATCCGCATCGCCGGCGAACTGTCCAAGGTCCAGTCCCAGATCGAAGAGGGCGAGGCCCGGCAGCGCGGCCTGCAGCGGCGCGTCGACACCGAGATCGTGTCCGTCTCCTTCCATTCGGACGGGGCCCGGTCGGGCGCCTTCGCCCCGGTGGAGGACGCCTGGAGCCAGGCCGGCCAGACCTTCGGCGCCAGCGCGGCCGACGCCCTGCGCTTTGCCGTCGCCAGCCTGCCCTGGCTTCCCGTGGCGGCCATCGGGCTCCTCCTCGTCCGCGTCCTGTGGCGCCTGCGCCCGCGCCGGCGGGCCCGCATCGGCCGGCCCCTCACGGAGGCGCAGCCGTGAGGCCGCGCGTTCCGCCATGCACCTGATCCGCATCGACACGGTCTCCCTCGACGAGGGCGAGGCCGCCATCGATCTCGGTCAGGCACCGGGGGACATCGTGTTTCTGTCGTTCACGGATTCCGACCTGTTCGGCGTCGCAGGCGCGTTCGCGACGGCGTTTCCGCAGGGCGCTGAGAGTCCAGCACCGACCCTGCGCCTCGCGAAACTGGCAAAACTCCGCCACCCCATGTCGGTGGACCTCTACGTCGACGGCGTGATCGCGCGCTCGAAGATCGTCGTGATCCGCTGCCTCGGCGGCCTCGATTACTGGCGCTACGGCATCGAGCGCGCCGCCGCCGCCGCGCGGGCGAACGGCGTCCGGCTCGTGGTCCTGCCGGGCGACGACCGGCCCGACACCCGCCTCGACGCCTTCTCGACGGCGCCGGAACTGGCGCCGGTCCTCGACGCCTATTTCCGGGCCGGGGGCGCGGACAACCTGCGCCGGATGCTCGGGCGGCTCGCCGCCGAGATCGGGTTTCCCGTCGCGATCGAAGAGCCCCGGGCCCTGCCGCGCGGCTTCGTCTGCTGCCCCGGCTGCGGCCCCATCGACCGCGACCGGGCCCTCGCCGCCGGGCGCCCCCTGTCGTCCGGCGCGGCGCCCCTCGCCCTCCTCGTCGTCTACCGCTCGGCGATCCTGTCGGGCGACACCGCCCCCCTCGCGGCCCTCGGCGACGCCCTCCAGGCCCGCGGTCTGCAGGTGCTCCTCGTCGCCGTGTCGAGCCTCAAGGACCCGGCGGCCGTGGGAGCCTTGCGCGACGCCATCGCGGCGCAAAAACCCGACCTCGTCGTCGCCGCCACCGCCTTCTCGGCCCGCGAGGATGCGGGCTTCGTGCTGGACGGCGCCGACTGCCCGGTGATCCAGGCCTACACCATCGGCGCGGCCCAGGCCGCCTGGGACGCCTCGGCTCGGGGCATGTCGGCGGCCGACCTCGCCATGCAGGTGGCCCTGCCGGAATTCGACGCGCGGCTCTCGGGCTTCCCGATCTCGTTCAAGGAGGACGGCCCGGAGATCGACGGCTTCTCCGAGCGCCGCGCCCGCCCCTATGCCGAGGGCATCGCGGCCTTGGCCGACCGGGCGGCGGCCTGGATGCGCCTCGCCCGCCTGCCCCCATCGGAGCGCAAGCTCGCCGTGGTGCTCTCCGACTACCCGGCCCGCGGCGGCCGGGCCGGCTTCGCCGTCGGCCTCGACACGCCCGAGAGCGCACGGGCCATGGTGTCGGACCTGGCGGCGGCCGGCTACGCCACCGGCCCCCTGCCGGAGGCCGACGCGGTGATGCGCGCCCTCACCCACGGACCGCGCGATTTCGTGGTGGGCCTCGACGCGTACCGAGCTTGGCTGGCTGGCTTGCCGGAGGCGGATCGGACCGATCTGGTCGCGAGCTGGGGCGAGCCCGAGGCCGATCCGCTCTGCGTCGACGGCGCGTTTCGCTTCCCCGTAGTCCGTTCGACCTCCCATCATCACGCAGCAAGTGGAATCCCCGAAGCGGGGGGCACCCGCGACAGGCCCCCTCTCCTGGAAGGAGAGGGTTGGGGTGAGGTGTGGGACATCTCCGGAGAATCCACACACCTCACCCTGTCCCTCTCCTTCCAGGAGAGGGGACCCGCGACTGATCCGGCTGCCCGCCCGAATGTACCTCCGGGTGAGGGTGAGCGGGAAAGAAGCCCGAGCGGCCGCGTCGCCCTCTTCCTCCAGCCCGACCGCGGCCGGGCCGCCGACCGCAAGGCCGGCTATCACGATCCCGACGCGGTCCCGACCCACGCCTACCTCGCCTTCCACCTCGGCCTGCGCCGAAACTTCGACGCCCTGATCCACCTCGGCACCCACGGCACCACCGAGTGGCTGCCGGGCAAGGCCGTGGCCCTGTCACCCGGGTGCTGGCCGGCCCGAGCCGTGGGCGCCCTGCCGGTGGTGTACCCGTTCATCGTCGACGATCCCGGCGAGGCCGCCCCCCTCAAGCGCCGCCTCGGCGGCGTGGCGCTCGGCCACCTCACGCCGCAGACGGAGTGCGCGGGCCTCGACCCGGCGGCAGCCCACCTGCGCGAACTCGTGGAGGAATATTCGGCGGCGAGCGTCCTCGACCCGCGCCGGGCCGCGATCATCGCCCGCACCATCCTGGACGAGGCGGAGTCGGCCGGGCTCCTAGCCTCCGCCGGGATCGATGCCGGCACCGCCATGCCGGACGCCCTGGCGGCGCTGGACGCGCACCTGTGCGATCTCGGCGAGGTCACCTCCCGCGACGGGCTCCACGTCTTCGGCCGGGCCGCGCCCGATGCCTCGGAGGCGGTGGCCGCCTGCGCCACGGCCGAGCGGGACGGCCTCATCGCCGCCCTCGACGGTCGCTTCGTTCCCCCCGGTCCCGCCGGCTCGCCGTCGCGCGGGCGCACGGACGTGATGCCGACGGGACGCAACCTCACCACCCTCGATCCGCGCAGCCTGCCGACCCGCGCCGCGACGACCCTCGGCGCCAAGGCCGCCGATGCCGTGGTCCGGCGCTACCTGCAGGACGAGGGCGAGTACCCGGCCCGCATCGTCATGGACCTGTGGGCCTCGCCGACGCTGCGCACCGGCGGCGAGGACGTCGCCCACGCCCTGGCGCTCATGGGCGTGCGCCCGGTCTGGGACCACGCCTCGACCCGCGTCACCGGCTTCGAGGTGCTGCCCCTGGCGCTCCTCGACCGCCCGCGCATCGACGTGACCGTGCGGGTCTCGGGTGCCTTTCGCGACACCTTTCCCGACACCCTGGCGCTCCTCGCCCGCGCGGCGGAATCCGTCGCGTCCCGCGACGAGGAGGACGCCGAGAATCCCCTGGCCGCCGCCCGGCGGCGGGGCGAGGCGACGCCCCGCGTCTACGGCGCGGCCCCCGGCCGCTACGGCGCCGGGGCCGGCGGCCTCGCCCTCGACGGCGCCTGGGACGGCCGGGACGACCTCGGCCGCGCCTATCTGGAGGCCACCTCGCACGCCTATGGCGGCGCCGAGGACGTCGCCGATGCCGGCTTCGCCGCCCGCGTCGCCCAGGCCGATGCCTATGTCCACGCCTTCGACGTGGCCGAGCGCGACCTCCTCGACGGCGACGCCGCCGCGGAAGCCATGGGCGGGTTTTCCGCCGCGGCCGGCCTCACCGGCGCCCGCCCCACCCTCTACAGCCTCGATGTCGGCACGCCCGATTCGCCGAAAGCCCGGACGGCGCGCGAGGACGCGGCCCGGCTCATTCGCGGAAAACTCGGCCATCCGCGCTGGATCGCGGCGCAGCTGCGCCACGGCTATCGCGGCGCCCAGGAGCTGGCGCAGGGGATCGACGCGGTCTTCGTCCTCGCCGCCACCACGGACGCCGTGTCCGATGCCGACCTCGACCGGCTCTACGGCGCCATGATCGCCGATCCCGAGACGTTCGACGCCCTGCGCGCCGCCAACCCGGAGGCGGCCCGCGCCATCCTCGAGCGGTTCGACGAGGCCCGACGCCGTGGCCTGTGGACCACCCGCCGCAACGCCATGGCGGCCGACGAACTGATGCCCGGTGAACCCATGCCGGAGGCGGCCGAGTGAGCCTCGCCCGCCGCGTCCCGCCCGAGGCGCCGAACCGGCGCGGCTGGTGCCCGAGCCTCGCCCGGCCGATGCCGACGGGCGACGGCCTCCTGGCCCGGGTCCATCCGCCGCTCGGGCGCCTCACCGCCGCCCAGGCCCGCGCCGTGGCCGCGGGTGCGCGCCGGTTCGGCAACGGCCATGTCGACGTCACCGCACGGGCCAACCTCCAGATCCGCGGCGTCGCGCCGGAGACGCAGGGGCCCCTCGCCGGGCATCTCGGGGGGGTCGGCCTCGGGGATGTCCGCGCCGATGGCGGCCCGCAGCGCCTGACGCTCACCGCGCCGCTGTTCGGCCTCGACACCCTGGCGGAGGCCGTGGAGGCGATCGGCCGCGCGGTGCCCGGCCTGCCGCCCAAGACCCTGGTGGCCATCGAGGAGGACGGGCGCTTCGGCCTCGGGGAGGCCGAGGCCGACATCCACCTCCGGGTCGTTGCCCCGGACGGCGTCGCCTGGGCGCTGGCCGGGCCGGACGGGCCGGTCTGGTTCGCGCCGGTGACGACGGCCCGAGCTCTCGCGGCGGTCTCCGACGCCCTGCGCGCCCTGGGCGAAAGCGGCGCCCGGCGCATGCGCGACCTCGACGCCGCAACCCGCGACAGCCTCGGGGGCACGGCGATGCCGGCCCCCTCACCTCTCCCCGCCCTGGCGCCGGGCCTGCACGATGTCGACGACGACCGCACGGCGCTCGCCGTCGCGGCCGCCTTCGGCCGCTGCACGGCGGACGGCCTCGACCGCTTGGCGGAGTGGAGCGACCGGCTCGGAGCGCTCCACCTCACCCTCAGTCCGACCCGGGGCTTCGTCCTCGTGGCCCGGGACCGTGACGGCACCCGGCGCGCCCTCGACGCCCTCGGCAAAAACGGGTTCCTCCACGCCGCCGACGATCCGCGCGGGCAGGTCGCCGCCTGCCCCGGCGCGCCCGCCTGCGCCTCGGGCTCGACGCCGACGCTGCTCGACGCCGCCCGCCTCGCCGAGGCGCTTCGCGGCACGGGCATCGACGCCCACGTCTCGGGCTGCGCCAAGGGCTGCGCCCATCCGGGCCCCGCCGCCCTCACCCTCGTCGGCCGCGCCGGACGCTACGGCATCGTCCTCCATGGCCGCCCCGATGGCGAGCCGGCGATGCAACTCACTTTCGAGGCCGCGCTGGACCGCGTAAGGAGGGCCGATCCGGCCCACATCCTCGCTCACGCCTTCAGGACCACGACACCATGAGTTCGCGCCTCGATTACCTGCGCGACGGGCAGGCGATCTACGCCCGCTCCTTCGCGATGATCCGCGCCGAGGCGGACCTCGCCCGCTTCCACGGCACCGCCGAGCGGGTGGTGGTGCGGATGATCCACGCCTGCGGCATGACCGACCTCCCCGGCGACGTGGAAGCGTCGGACGATTTCGCGGCACGCGGCGAGGCCGCCCTGAAGGCGGGCGCGCCGATCCTGTGCGACGTCCGCATGGTCGCCGACGGCGTCACCCGGTCGCGCCTGCCGGCAAACAACCGGGTGATCTGTACCCTGAGCGACCCGCGCGTCCCCGAGATGGCCGCCGCCATGGGCACCACGCGCTCGGCCGCCGCCATGGAATTGTGGCGCGAGCACCTGCCCGGCAGTATCGTGGCGGTGGGCAACGCCCCGACCTCCCTGTTCCGCCTCCTCGAACTCCTGGACGAGGGCGTGTCGCCGCCGGCCGCGATCATCGGCATCCCCGTCGGCTTCGTCGGGGCGGCCGAATCGAAGGAGGCCCTCGCCCGCGACGGGCGCGTGCCGTTCATCGTCGTTCACGGCCGGCGTGGCGGCAGCGCCATGACGGCCGCCGCCGTCAACGCCCTGGCGCAGGAGATCGAGTGATGGAGGCGGGCGCCCCCCTCCCCCCGGTCGATCCCCTGGAAGAGACCGCAAGCCCCGTGGCGAAGACCACCGGCACCCTGTTCGGCGTCGGCATGGGGCCGGGCGAACCCGACTACCTCACCGTGCGGGCCATGAAGGTTCTGCAGGCGGCGCCCGTGCTCGTGCATTTCTGCAAGAAGGGCCGACGCGGCAACGCCCGCACCATCGCGGACGCGGTGCTGACATCGGAGCCGGCGCGCGAATTCCCCCTCGCCTACCCCTACACCACCGAACTGCACCCCGATCATCCCGACTACGTCGCGGCTCTGGCCGCCTTCTACGACGACGCGGCGGCGCAGCTCGCCGACCACCTCGGGGCGGGGCGCGACGTCGCGATCCTGTCCGAGGGCGATCCGTTCTTCTACGGCTCGTTTATGCACCTGTGGCGCCGCCTCAAGGACCGCTTCCCCGTGGAGGTGGTGCCGGGCGTCACCGGCATGTCCGGCTGCTGGACCCGGGCCGGCACCCCCATCACCTGGGGCGACGACGTGCTCACGATCCTGCCCGCGACCCTGCCGCACGCGGCCCTCGTCGCGCGTCTGGCGCAGACCGACGCCGCCGTGATCATGAAGCTCGGCCGCCACCTGCCCAAGGTCCGGGCGGCGCTCGGCGAGGCCGGCGTGCTGGAGCGCGCGGTCTACGTCGAGCGCGGCACCATGGCGGGCGAGCGTGTGATCGCGCTCAAGGACAAGACCGACGACGTGGCGCCCTACTTCTCCATGGTGCTCCTGCCCGGCGAAGGCCGCCGGCCGTGACCGGCTCCGTCACCGTCGTCGGCCTCGGACCCGGCGACCCGGACCTGCTGACCCGCTCGGCGGAGGCGGCCCTGGCGCGAGCGGAGGACCTCATCGGCTACATCCCCTACGTCGCCCGGGTGCCCGAGCGGCCGGGCCTGATCCGGCACGCCACCGACAACCGCGTCGAGGTCGACCGCGCCCGCCACGCCCTCGAACTCGCCGCCGCCGGCCGCCACGTCGCCGTGGTCTCGGGCGGCGATCCCGGCGTCTTCGCCATGGCGGCGGCGATCTTCGAGGCGGTGGAGGCCGGCGATCCGCTGTGGCGGACGCTGGAGATCACCGTCGAGCCCGGCATCACCGCCATGCTGGCCGCTGCCGCTCGCCTCGGCGCGCCGCTGGGCGGCGATTTCTGCGCCATGTCCCTGTCGGACAACCTCAAGCCCTGGGCGGTCATCACCGCCCGGCTGGAGGCGGTCCTGCGAGCCGATTTCGTGGTGAGCCTGTACAACCCGATCTCGAAGGCCCGCCCGTGGCAGCTCGGCCGCGCCCTGGCGCTGGCGGCCGAGATCCGCGCGCCCGACACGCCGGTGATCTTCGCCCGCGCGGTCTCGCGCCCCGACGAGGCGCTCCGCGTCCTCACCCTGGCGGAGGCCCGCGAGACCACGGCCGACATGGCCACCCTGGTGATCATCGGCGCCTCGGCGACCCGCCTGATTTCGCGGGGGGACGGGGTGCCCTACGTCTACACCCCCCGCAGCGTGCCGGCGTGAGGCGAGCCGTACTTCGGACGTGTCGCGACGCCGAAACGGGTGCGGTCATTCCCACGCGGATCGGGATCGAGCGCGGGTCCCCTCTCCTGAAAGGAGGGGGACAGGGTGAGGTGTGCGAACTTTTCGGAGAGTCCACGACCCTCACCCCAACCCTCTCCTTCCAGGCTACGGCATTCACACATCTCGCGGGCAGCGCAGGTCCCCTCTCCTGGAAGGAGAGGGACAGGGTGAGGTGTGGGACCTTTTCGGAGAGTCTACACACCTCACCCCAGCCCTCTCCTTCCAGGAGAGGGAGCCCCTGTGCGCCTCCCACCCGCATCCGGATGCCTGCCGCTGCACGGAATCGGCCCGTTCGCAGTTGTGTGAATCCGGTCGCCTTCCAGGAGAGGGGGCAGCGCGCGGGTCACGCGCTCACATCTCCACCGTCAGAGACCCCTGTTTACGTTCGAATCTGCTGCCTATGGGGTCGCCAGCCACGCCAGGGCCCCGGCCGCGTCGGCCACGCTCGGCACGTCGGGCTTCGGCGGCCGGGCGACCATCACCACCGGAAGGCCCAACCCCCGCGCCGCGGTGATCTTGCCGTACGTGGCCGCCCCGCCGGAATTCTTGCTCACCACGACGGCGATCGCCTGATCGCGCAGGAAGGCCGCCTCGTCGGCCTCCGCGAAGGGGCCGCGCGCAACAATCGCCGTGAGGCGCGGGACGGCCAGAGCCACGGGCTCGATGGAGCGGACGACGTAATCGTGCTGCGGCGCCGCCGCGAAAACCCCGACCTCCTGGCGCCCCACCGTGAGGAAGACCCGGCACGGCGCGGCCCCGAGGGCGGTGACGGCGGCCGCCATGTCGGCGACCGCCAGCCAGCGATCCCCCGGCACCGGCCCCCAGGCCGGGCGGCGGATGGCGAGCAGCTTCGTGCCGGTGCGGGCGCAAGCCCCGGCGGCGTTGGCGCTCATGCGGGCGGCGAACGGATGGGTCGCGTCGATGACGTGGGTGATGCGGTTGCCCTCGATCCAGTCCGCGAGCCCGTCGACCCCGCCGAACCCGCCGACGCGGGTCGGCACGGGCTCGGCCTTCGGCGCGGCGGTGCGGCCGGCGAGCGACAGGGTGGGCTCGACGCCGGGGGGCAGGCCCCGCACCAGGGCGCTCGCCTCGCCGGTGCCGCCGAGGATGAGGAGACGCTTGACCATGGGATGCGTTGTCCATGAGCCCTGAGCCCGTGTCGAGCCGGCCGTGGCTCACCCTGGTGGGCATCGGCGAGGATGGCCGCGCCGGCCTGAGTCCGGCGGCTGGCGCCGCCCTCGACGCGGCCGAATGCGTCTATGGTGGGCGCCGGCACTTCGCCCTCGCCGGCCCCCTCTCCGCCAAGGCGCGGATCTGGCCGAGCCCCATCGCGGACGCCTATCCGGGCATCCTGGCCCGGCGCGGCCGGCCGACCTGCATCCTCGCCACGGGCGATCCGTTCCACTTCGGCATCGGCGCCGAGATCGCCCGCCTCGTGCCGGCGGACGAGTTGCGGGTGTTCGCCCAGCCCTCCGCCTTCAGCCTCGCCTGCGCGCGGCTCGGCTGGGCGGTGGCCGAGACCGGGTGCCTGACCCTGCACGGCCGGGCCCTGCCCAACCTCATCCCCCATCTGCAGCCCGGCGCCCGCCTCCTCGTCCTGAGCTGGGACGGCGCGACGCCGGCGGCCGTGGCCGCCCTGCTCACCGAGCGGGGGTTCGGCGCGTCGACCCTGACGGTGCTGGAAGCCATGGGCGGCGCACGGGAACGCCGCCGCAGCGCCCGCGCCATCGCGTTCGATCTGCAGGACATCGATCCCCTCAACACCCTCGCCGTCGCCGTGGCGGCCGCGCCCGACGCGCGGGTGGTGCCCCTGGCGCCGGGCCTCGACGACGCCTGGTTCGAGAATGACGGCCAGCTCACCAAGTCCGACATCCGCGCCGTGACCCTGGCGGCCCTGCGCCCGCGCGCGGGGCAAGTGCTGTGGGACATCGGCGCCGGGGCCGGCTCCGTCTCCATCGAGTGGATGCTGCGCCGTCCCGGCCTCAGGGCATTCGCCGTTGAGGCCAACCCGGCCCGCGCCGCCCGCATCCGACGCAACGCCGCGCATCTCGGGGTGCCGGGCCTCGTCGTGGTGGAGGGCGCCGCCCCCGATGCCCTCGACGGTCTGGAGCGACCCGACGCGGTCTTCATCGGCGGCGGCGTCACGGCGGCGGGCCTCCTGGAGCGGGCCATGGCCGCCCTGCCGTCCGGGGGCCGCCTCGTCTCGAACGTCGTGACCCTGGAAGGCGAGACCGTGCTGCTCGCCGCCTTCGCCCGCCACGGCGGCGGCCTCAAGCGCCTCACCGTCGCCAAAGCCGATCCCGTCGGCCACCTCCACGGCTGGCGCAGCGCGATGCCGGTGACGCAATGGACCTGGGTCAAGCCGTGAAGGGCGAACCGTCGCCTAACAAACCCTCCCCCCTCTGCGGGGGAGGGCGGTCGCGGAGCGACCGGGAGAGGGGCAGCGCGACTTTCCAGGATAAGGCAGTGCTCCCCTCATCCGACCCGCTTCGCGGGCCACCTTCTCCCGCAGGGGGGAGAAGGATTTTTCGCCGCGGTGCCCGCGCCCGAACACCGAAATGTCTTGACAATATTCCTATTCCGTGGTTGTCTCCGGTCACTCGCCTCCCACACGGGAGGCCCCCCGGCGGACCGGGTCGGGGGGCTCGGGGGGAGGAGACGGTGCCCCGCGTCGATGGCCCGGTCGCCATCGCCCCGGGCCGCGCCGGCGACGCAAGGTGCCCTGGACGGGGAGGCCGTGCTGAGGCTGGCTCCGGGACCCTGGGGCGCACCGAGAGAACGGACGGTCCGCCCACTACGAGGCGGGCTCGGGGCCCAGCGCCCTGATTAGTCGGCTGCCGCACCGGCGCTTCCGCAAGGGGCGTCGCGTCGAGCGGAGGTGGGCCGCCACTAGCCGAGTCGCCGACGCCGTGAAGACATCGTGACGAAAAACGGACCGGCCCCGAAACGGGCCGGGCCGAGGGACGCCGGGAGACCGGCAAAACTTTCAAAAACGTGGTTTCGCGGCGTCCCGCGTCTCCCGTTTCCCGGCCATCCCCCGCGCCACCGGCGGCGGGGCCGCAGCCGTGCGCGATGGGCGCTTCGTCCTGGACGGAGACGGAACCGCCCTACTCGGACCCGTCGCACCCGCAGGTCACGAGACCCGCCCGCATATGCGCGGGTGCCGGCGCCTCCACGACGATGGGGGGCTTCTTCGGATAGAGCGGTAGGGTGAGCGCCCGCGCATGGAGCTGCAGGCCCGGTCCGCCGCTACGCGGACCCGAGCCGTAGATCGGGTCGCCGAGGATTGGAAACCCGGATTCGGCGCAGTGGACCCGCAGCTGGTGGGTCCGGCCGGTGACGGGGGTGAGGGCGAGCCAGGCGAGGCCGGCGCCGCGTCCGAGCACCTGCCAATGGGTCAGGGACGGATCGCCCGATGGGTCGGCCTTCATCCACCATGAGCGCGGATCGTCGGAACGGCGGGCGAGCGCCAGGTCGATGCTGCCGGTGTCGGCGTCCGGGCCGCCCTCCACCAGGGCCCAGTAGGTCTTGCCGACGCTGCCGCTCGCGGCGAACAGCTTGTTCAGCCGGGCCAGCGCCTTGGCGTGGCGCCCGAGGGCGAGGCAGCCCGAGGTGTCGCGGTCGAGGCGGTGGGCCGCCTCCGGGCGCCGGGGCAGGCCGAAGCGCAGGGCGTCGAGGTGATCGGTGAGGGTCTCGCCGCCCTTCGGGCCGGGATGGACCGGCAAACCCGCCGGCTTGTCGATGACGAGGACGAGGGCATCGCGGTAGAGGAGGCGCGCACCTATGTCTGTTACGAGGGCATCGGCTGGGGGCATGGCCTTGGCGCTTACCATGCCGGGTCCGGGGAGCAAGCGGGAATGAGCGAAGACAAGAGGCCGGGCTGGCTGCTGCGCAAGATGTTCGGCACCAAGGAGGAGCCGCGCCCCGAGCCGGTGCCCGTGCAGCCGCCCGATCCGAAGCCGGTGCCCCCCGCGCCCCGGCCGGTGGCCGAGTCTCCGGTGATCGAGGCTCCGGTAGTCGAGTCTTCGATGGTCGAGTCTCGGGTGAACGAGCCCGTGGCCCCGCCGCCGGAATCCCCGGCCTCGTTCTCCGAGGGCCAGCCGGATTTCGCCACCGCCGCGACGGACGTGTCCCACGTGCCGGCCCCCCCGGCTGAGCCCGGGGAGGGGACGCCCGGCAAGAACGCGGTCCCGGACGCGATCGAGGGCGCCGACCTCCAGCCCGTCGAGGGGGCCGAGGAGCGCCCGCCCGCCGGCACGGCGGGCGATGATCCGACGCGCGGCGCCGAGGCGGCCGACACCACCTCCCGGGCCTTCACGCCCGACGTGGCGCCGGAGCCGGAGGTCGCGACCCAGATCTTCATGCCGGAGCCGGAGGCCGAACCCGAGGGCGAGAAGCGCGGCTGGTGGAGCCGGCTCACGGGGGGCATGAAGCGCACCTCCTCGGCGCTCACCGAGCGCGTCACCGGCCTGTTCACCAAGCGCAAGCTCGACGCCGACACCCTGGAGGAGCTGGAGGACGCCCTGATCCAGGCCGATTTCGGCATCGAGACCGCCACGCGCATCTCGGAGGCCGTCGGCAAGGGCCGCTACGAGAAGGGCCTCTCGCCCGACGCCGTCCGGGAAATCCTGGCGACGGAAGTCGAGCGCGCGCTCGCCCCGGTGGCGATCCCCTTCACCATCGACACCACGAAGAAGCCGTTCGTCATCCTGATGATCGGCGTCAACGGCGCCGGCAAGACCACCACCATCGGCAAGCTCGCCATGAAGCTGAAGGCGGAGGGCCATTCCCTGATGCTGGCGGCCGGCGACACCTTCCGGGCGGCGGCCATCGAGCAGCTCAAGGTCTGGGGCCAGCGCACGGGCACGCCGGTCATCGCCCGGGCGCAGGGCGCCGACGCGGCGGGCCTCGCCTACGACGCCTACGAGGCGGCGAAGCAGCAGGGCACCGACGTGCTGCTCATCGACACGGCCGGCCGGCTCCAGAACAAGGCCGGGCTCATGGCCGAGCTGGAGAAGATCCTGCGGGTGATCCGCAAGATCGACCCTGAGGCGCCCCACGCGGTGCTCCTCGTCCTCGACGCCACCGTTGGCCAGAACGCCCTCAGCCAGGTCGAGCTGTTCTCGAAGGCCGCCCAGGTCACCGGCCTGGTGATGACCAAGCTCGACGGCACCGCGCGCGGCGGCATCCTCGTGGCGCTCGCCGCGAAATTCGGCCTGCCGGTGCACTTCATCGGCGTCGGCGAGGGCGTCGAGGACCTCGAGCCGTTCGAGGCCCGCGACTTCGCCCGCGCCATCGCGGGCCTGGACAAGGACTAGGGGCGCGTCCGCCGGAACCGAGCCCTCCCCTCAAAGACCGCGACGCGCCGCGCGCGGCCCTCTATGACGGACACCATGCAGATCGAAGCCGTTCCCCCACGCCGCCACCTGCCGCCCCTGCTCAAGCTCGCCCTCGAACTCGGGCCCCTGGTGATCTTCTTCCTCGGCAACGCCTATGCCGAGCGGTTCGGGGTCGCCCCCGAGCAGAAGCTGTTCGTGGCCACCGGCGTGTTCATCGCCGCGACGGTGGTGGCGCTGGCCATCCACTTCGCCCTGGTGCGGCGCCTGCCGATCATGCCCCTGGTCTCGGGCGTGGTGGTGGTGGTGTTCGGCGGCCTGACCCTGGCCCTGCAGGACAAGACCTTCATCATGATGAAGCCCACCATCGTGAACACCCTGTTCGGGCTCGTGCTGCTCGGCGGCCTCGCCTTCGGCAAATCCCTGCTCTCGGTGGTGCTCGACAGCATGTTCACCCTGACCGAGGAGGGCTGGCGCAAGCTCACCTTCCGCTGGGGGATGTTCTTCCTCCTCCTCGCGGTGATCAACGAGGTGGTCTGGCGCACGCAGACGGAGGATTTCTGGGTGAGCTTCAAGGTGTTCGGCATCATGCCGCTGACGATCCTGTTCGCCCTGGCGCAGACGCCCTTGCTCCTGCGCCACGAGCGCAAGGGCGAGGATGCCGGCCGCGCCTGACAGGCGCGGCCCGAGCGAACGCCGAGGTCAGGCCAGGACGCGGGCGTACTCGGCCTCCGGCACGCCGTAGGCATCGCCGGCGATGTCGCGCATCCGGTCCCGATCGCGGATGCCGATGCCGCCACGCCGCGTCTTGACGGCCCCCGCATCCTCGAGGCTGCGCAGGGCCGTGGTGATGCCCGCCCGGCGGACGCCGAGCATCATCGACAGGAGCTCGTGCGTCAGCGGCAGATCTTCGCGGTCGGTGCGGTCGTGGCACATGAGCAGCCAGCGCGCGAGACGCTGCTCGATGGTGAAGCGGCCGCTGCACAGGCTGCCCTGCGCCAGTTGGACGGCGAAGACCTGGGCGTAGCGCAGCAGGCGGTCGTGCAGGGGGCGGCACTCGTGCAGCACGGTCCGGAAGGCATCCGCGCCGATGCACAGGGCCCGGCACGGGATCTGGACGATGGTCACGTGCGGCCAGCTGTCGATTCCGTGGAGGAGGGGGATGCCCGTCATCCCTTCGGGACCGATGATGCCGGCCTCGGCCTGCATCCCGTCGGCCGTGCGCGCCATCACGGAGATCATTCCGGGCTCGGGAAAGCAGACCTTCGTGATCGCGGTTTCGGGCGACTCCAAGATGACGCCCTGCTCGAACGAGCATCGCTCCAGTCCTGGCTGAAGGCGAGCGAACTCATCCGGCGGCAGCAACCCGAGGATGCGGTTGCGAATTCCATGTTGAACGATGAACGACGCCACGACCCTGCCGATCTGCAGGCATGAGCAACTGAAACTCGACACCTGAGACTCATTGTCACCAATGAGCGATCAGACATCTATATCACCGATAGACAAAGCTGTGAATGGAATATCTTTGCGCATCTAAGTACGCTACCGTACAATTTATAGAATATCGAGAATCCATCAAGGACTCTGATCTTTTATTTACAAAAAGTCCTCCTGTCCCATTCTCTGCAATGATGAACTCGACTTAAATTTAATGGGGATGAAAAACTTCCGACGGACCCACCCGGATGCTGTCCTTGGATCACACGGGAATGAGAGTTCCATCCGCCTCGGGTATCGGCGCCCGAGTCCGACGCCGATCGGCAGCGCGGTCGAACGGGCTTCGCAGGATGACGTGCGCCTACAGGAACCCCGGCCTCAGCCGGCCAGGAATGGAAAAGCGCCCCTCGGAACCTGCAGGTCGCGATGGTGGCGATCAGGAACGACGCGGCCTGGACGACGCGGCCCGGCGGCAGGCCCCCGGGCGTTGCCCCGGCCTCACTGCGCGGCGTCCGCCACGGCACCGGCGGCGCGGATCTTGTCGAGGACGGCCCTGTAGTTCTCCGGGGTTACGATCCCGACCAGCTTGTCGCGGATGGTGCCGTCCGGCCCGATGATGAAGCTTTCGGGCACGCCGTAGACTCCGAAATCGATGGCGGTGCGGCCGGTGGAATCCATTCCCACCGCCCGGAACGGCACGCCGTTGCGGGCCAGGAAGCGGCGGGCGTTCTCGGGCGCATCCTTGTAGGCGATGCCCACGAGGCGCAGGCCGGGCTCGCGGGCGAGCCGCATGAGCTGCGGGTGCTCGATCTGGCACGGCGCGCACCACGACGCCCAGAAATTGACGAGGGTGACCCGCCCCTTGAAGTCGTCGCGGGACAGGCCGGGGAGGGGCGCGCCATCGGCCGCGAGGCCGGGGAGGGCGGCCAGATCGAAGGCCGGGGCCGGCCGCCCGATCAGCGCGGAGGGGATGGCCGACGGGTCGGCGCCCGAACGCAGGCGCACGAAGAACAATCCAGCGAGCGCCACGAAGGCGACGAGGGGGACGATGAGGAGGAGGGAGCGCCGGGCCGGCTCGGAGGTGCTCACGCGCGCCGTTCCGCCGAAGACCGGGACGCCGGTTGGGACGGATCCTGCAGCGCGGCCAGGGCCCGCGTCTGTGCCCGCCGGTCACGCATCGCATGTCCGATCAGGCCGGCGATGACGAGGGCCGTGAAGGCGTAGGCGCCGAGGATGAAGCCCGCATGGGGCCCGAGATCAAGGGGTCCGAGAGTCATGATCGTCACAGACCCTGGACCGCCCCGAGGGGGAGGCCGGCATCGAGGCGCTCGGCTTCGCGGATCGTCAGCGCCCGCACGCGGCGGCGCAGGATCTCCGTGCGCATGGCGTTCAGATGCAGGGTGATCCCCAGCAGGGTGAAGGCGAGAATCATCTCGAGGAGCGGGTAGAGCATGGAGGGATCGATGGACGAGCCGCCCATGCGCATGATCGAGGCCGGCTGGTGCAGGGTCGACCACCAGTTCACCGAGAACTTGATGATCGGCAGGTTCACGGCGCCGACCAGGGTGAGGATCGCGATGGCGCGCGCGGCCCGGTTCGGGTCCTCGATGGTGCGCCACAGGGCGATGATGCCGCAGTAGATGAGGAACAGCACCAGCATGGAGGTCAGGCGCGCGTCCCAGACCCAGTAGGTGCCCCACATGGGCTTGCCCCACAGGGAACCGGTGACGAGGCAGATCAGAGTGAAGGCCGCGCCGATGGGGGCGGCGGCGCGCTGGGCGACATCCGCCAGGGGATGGCGCCAGACCAGGGTGCCGAGGGCCGAGACCGCCATGGCCCCGTAGAAGAACACCCCGAGCCAGGCCGCCGGCACGTGGATGTACATGATCCGCACGGTCTCGCCCTGCTGGTAGTCGGGCGGCACCGTGAACCAGGTCAGGTAGAGGCCGAAGGCCAGGAGCACCCCGGAGAGCCCGGCGAGCCAGGGCATCAGGGGGGCGGTCCAGCGCAGGAAATGGCCGGGATGGGCGAGGCGTGTCCACATGAGCCGGGATTTAGCCCAGGGTGCGGTGCAGCGGCAATGCGGGCGTTGCGCGCAAGGGTCCCGAAGAGTTCCGAAGGGTTCGCCGAGGATCCGGCAGGGCGCGCGGGGCGGCGCCCGGTGCGCCACGGCACCGCTCCGCCTACACGCTTCCGGCCTGGAACCCCGCCAGGGGGGCGGTGACGCGGCAGACCACGCCGGCGGGATCGTAATCGAGACCGACGGTGCCGCCGACGGCCCCGACGAGACCGCGCTCGATCAGCCGCGAGCCGAATCCCTTTCGCGAGGGTATCGCGACCGTCGGGCCGCCGGATTCCCGCCAGGTCATCCGCACCATGGGCTCGCCGCCCATCGGGGCGGTGACATCCCACGTCACGGCGACGCGGCCGTCGGGCACCGACAGGGCGCCGTACTTCGCCGCGTTGGTGGCGAGTTCGTGCAGCATGAGGGCGAGGGACAGGGCCGCCTTGGCGCCGAGTTCGATGGGGGGCCCGGAAATACGGAACCGGTCGGGCTGGCGGTCGTCGTGGATGGCGAGGGCGCTGGCGAGCACCGCCTCGAAATCCGCGCTCTCCCCCTCGCCGGAGAGCAGGATGTCGTGGGCCTTGCCGAGGGCGATGAGGCGCGCCGCCAGGGCCTCCTTGGCGGCCTCGACGTCGGTGACGTTCCTCAGGGTCTGCGACACGATGGCCTGGACCACCGCGAGGGTGTTCTTGAGCCGGTGGCTGAGTTCGCGGTTGAGAATGCGCTGCTGCTCGTCGGCCTCGATCCGGGTGAGGCCGCCCCAGGCGCGCTCGGCGACCTCGCGGGCGAACGCGATTTCCCCCGGCGTCCAGTCGTGGGCGACCGCGTCGAGGACGTAGAGGATGCCGACGAGGCGCCCGCGCTGAAGGATCGGCACCTTGACCACGGCCCGCATGCCGATCTGGGCATAGCCGGCCGCGTCATCGACCCGCTCGGGGGTCGCGGCGATGTCGGCCACCGCCAGGGTCTCGCCGCGCTGCAGGCGGACGACGCTCGCCGCCACGGTGGCCAGGGTCTGCGTTCCGGCCTGCGGTCCGAGGCCGGCGGCGATCCAGTCCGGCGCGACCGCCGACAGGTTCCCGGCGGGATCGACGAGGGCGTAGCCGGCCCGAGCCACCCTCAGGGTGCGCCCGAGGCTCTCGGCCGTGGCCCGCACCACCGCCGCATTGGTGTTGAGGTCGCGCAGGCGGTCGCCCAGGGCGATCAGAGCCTCGCGCCGGGTGTCGGCGAGCTTCTCGTTGGTGATGTCCTCGATCATCGCCGTGGCATGGACGCTGTCGCCCAGGGTCTGCGACACGAGGTTGACCCGGGCCCAGATGATGCGCCCGTCGAGGCGGCGGTAGCGCTTCTCCAGGCGCTCCTGCATGGTCTCCCCCTTGGCGAGGCGCCGGTGCAGGTCGGCGCGCTCGGCATCGTCCTCGGGGGGTGTCCAGCGCGCCAGGGAATGGCCGAGAATCTCGGATTCCGGCGCGCCCCAGATCTCGCACAGCTTGGCATTGACCGCGAGGGCCCGGACGCTGCGCGGATCGAACTGGACGATGCCGATATTGGCGCCCTGGAACACCGCGCGGAACTGGGCGGAAGCCCGGTTGCGCTCGGTCACGTCGAGCATGGCGCCGATCATCCGCTGGGGCGCGCCGGCGGCATCGCGGACCATGTAGCCGCGGTCGAGCACCTCGGCGTAGGTGCCGTCGGCGCGCTGGAACCGGTACTCGTGGTCCCAGTCGCCGGCCTCGCCCGCGATCACCGCGTGGATGTCGGCCTCGACGGCGGCCCGGTCGTCCGGGTGGACATGATCGATCCACCACGCCCCGCTCGGCACGACGCGGTCGGGCGTCCATCCGTAGGCGGTGGCCAGGGCCTCGTTCCACAGGACCGTGTCGGTGGTCAGGTCCCAGTCCCAGATGGCGTCGTTGGTGGCGCGGGTGACGAGGCGATAGCGCTCCTCCGTGGCCCGCAGGGCGATCTCGGCCCGCTTGGCCTGCGTGACGTCGCGCACGGTGCCGACCATCCGGCTGGCGTAGCCCCCGCTGACGATGAGCTGGCCCCGTGCCGCGATCCAGCGCAAGGGGCCGCCCCCGGCCGGGAGGACGCGGTACTCGCTGTCGAACAGGCCGGTCCCGGCCGGGTCGAGGGCGGCCTGCAGGGCGGCGTCGACCCGTTGGCGATCCTCGGGGTGCAGTCCCTGCAGGAAGGTCTCCGCATAGGTGACCGCACCGTCGGGCGCCACGCCGAACAGGGCACGGGTGCGGGCATCCCAGCGCAGGGTCGTGGTGGCGAGGTCGTAGTCGAAGATGCCGATGCCCGTGGCCTCGACGGCCAGGCGCAGGAGGACGGCGCTCTCGGTCGGGTCCGCCATTTCGGGCACCGTCCCGTCCGGCGGCGCCACGGCGGTCGAGACCGGTCCCGTCCGGTGTTCGGTCGCGCGCGACGGCGGCGAAGGATGGGCGGCGGGGTTCGTCATCGTCGGGGG
>NZ_VRUZ01000210.1:0-658 GCF_008039485.1 Methylobacterium sp. WL69
CGCGACACCATCGGCGAGATCATCCGCGAGGGCGAGACGACGGCGTCCGTAACGCCCAAGGCCGATCCCGCCGTGGCGAAGGCGCAACGCGCCCTGGTCAAGCTCGGCTATGGCCCCCTCAAGGCGGATGGACTTCTGGGAACCGGCACCCGCGCAGCCATCGAGCGGTTCGAGCGCGATCGCAAACTACCGGTGAAGGGCCAGCCCGCCGGCCGCACCTTGCGCGAACTCGCCGCCCGCGCTGCCGCTGCACCGGGCTGATCCTCTTGTCGGAGGAATCCGGGTATAGGCGGTGCATGGCACGCCTGCGTTCGGATTTCTGGGTCTCGGCCCATCTGCGCCGTCTCGGCATCGAGGGGATCGCCGCCGTCCAGCGGCGTCGCGGCGCCGCGGAGGCGGGGGCGATCTTCGTCAAGGTCGATCGCCTCGACGGCCGGGCCGACCTCTACGGACCGGCGCCGCAATCCCTGGTGAATTCGGATGGCGATACGGACCGGCGCTTCGTTCCGCTGATGCGCGAGGCCGAGTCCGCCGACGTCGAGAGCCGCATCGGCAAGGAGATCCGCTTCGACGGCGACCTCTGGATCGTCGAGATCGACGACCGGGCCGGCCGTCACCTCCTGGATCTGGCCGAGTGAACGACGTCAGGAGGTCTGGC
>NZ_VRUZ01000211.1:0-608 GCF_008039485.1 Methylobacterium sp. WL69
GGTCCTAGTACGAGCCGAACTTGTAGTTCAGGCCGGCGCGGACGACGGCGAACTCGGTGTCGCGGACCTGACGGCCACCGCTGGCCAGGACGACGCCCGGGCTGTTGGTGAAGATGGTCGCGCCGGCGTTGTTGACGGCGAAGGCGCCAGCGTTGCGGTTGTTCTGGTCGAGCTTCACGTACAGGCCTTCGACCTTGAACGTCACGGCCGAGGACTTGAAGAAGTTGAAGAACGAGTCCGTGGGGAGCGCGTACTCGATACCGCCGCCGGCGGCCCAGCCGGTCTGGAAGCTGTCGCGGCTGCCGCTGTTCAGGCCGAACTCGCGACCACCGCCCGAACCGTAGGCGAAGCCGCCGGTGCCGTACACGAGGGTGCGGTCGAAGGCGTAGCCGAGACGGCCGCGCACGGTGCCGAAGTAGTCGAGGCTCGATACGCCGGCCGGGTTGAACACCTGCTGGGCGGCCAGGGGGCCGGTGGCGGAGAAGCGGTTCCGCTCACGACCGAAATCGACGTACTGGGCATCGGCCTCGACGCCGACGACGAAGCCGGAGCCCGGGGTGAACTGGTAGTTGTAGCCGATCTGACCACCGCCGACGAAGCCGTCGTTG
>NZ_VRUZ01000212.1:0-603 GCF_008039485.1 Methylobacterium sp. WL69
GGCCGGCCGGGGCCGCACCGGGCCATCGGCGTGCGCCCCGCGCCCGCCGGCGGCCTCGTCGCCCTGGTGAGCAGCCGCCACGGCGACGCCGAGACGGAGGCCTGCCTGTCGCTCCTGCCCGTGGGTGGCCGGCGCGGGGCCGCCTCGGCCCTCAAGTTCTGCCTCATCGCCTCGGGCGAGGCCGACATCTACGTCCGCTGCGGCCCGACCATGGAATGGGACACGGCGGCCGGCGACCACGTGCTCACCAGCGCCGGCGGCTGCGTCGTGGTGCCGTCGGGCCAGCCGATCACCTACGGGCATCACGGCCGCCATTACCGCAACGGCCCGTTCGCGGCCCTCGGCGACCGCACCTACGCGGCCCGCCTCGACCTGCCGACGTCGAGCCCGGCGCCGCGCCGGTCCGTCGGCGCCACCGCCGGGCACCACGCCTGAGGGCGCGGCGTCCGCGCGGGTTTTCTGACAGGCCCTTAACCTTATCTTGACCCTGTTTCGCGTCATGATCGGGGCGAACCGGGCGCGGGAGCGTGGCCCGGGGCCTTTGCCGGGACGCCACCCGGCACCGCACGCCGCCCCCGCACGCGACGAGGCACGATGTTGAAA
>NZ_VRUZ01000213.1:0-555 GCF_008039485.1 Methylobacterium sp. WL69
GCCGAGGCCGCGCTGCGCCCCCGTGGTCGGGGCGATGCCGCGGGCGCGGCGCTCGGCGATGACGCCGCGCACGGCCCGGACGATGCCGACATAGCCGGTGCAGCGGCACAGGTTGCCCGAGAGGCCGGCGCGGATGCGGCGCTCGTCGGCGTCGGGCAGGCGCAGGACGAGGTCGCGGGCGGCCACCAGCATGCCGGGCGTGCAGTAGCCGCACTGCAGGGCGTGCTCGCGGTTGAACGCGGCCCGCAATTCGCCCGCGATGGGATCGTCGTCGAGGCCCTCGATGGTGGTGACCTCGGCCCCCGCGCAGGCGCCCGAGACGGTGAGGCAGGCCCGCGCCGGCTCGCCGTCGAGGAGCACGGTGCAGGCGCCGCAGATGCCGTGCTCGCAGCCGAGATGGGTCCCGGTGAGGTCGAGTTCTTCGCGAAGGACGTCGGCGAGATGCATGCGGGGCTCGGCCCGCAGGGTCACGGCCCGGCCGTTCACCGTGAGGGCGAGGGGCATCCGGTCGTCGCGCGGGGCGGCGTTCGTGCTCATGCGGCCTCGCTGACGGGG
>NZ_VRUZ01000214.1:0-467 GCF_008039485.1 Methylobacterium sp. WL69
CATCTGGGCCGCCCTCGGCGGACGACTCCGCGCCTGACTTTTCCGCACCTGACTTCCCCGCTCCAACCCCGGAGACCCGAACGATGCCCCGCCTGTTCCTGCGGCCGACCCGCGCCGCCCTCGTCCTCGCCCTGATCGCGAGTCCCGCCGCCGCCGGCCTCGATCCCGCCAGCGTGATCGTCCCGTGGGGCGACGCCGTCGCGGCGGCCGCCCAGGCGGTCACCGGCCTCGTCCTGCCCCTGGCCGTCACCGCCGCCACGGCGGCCCTGGCGCACCTGGCCGGGCCGCTCCGCGCCCTCGTCACCGCCACCCTGGTGGAGCGGCTGGTGCGCAACGTCGGCGACTACGCCGTCAATGCCGTGGCGGGCGCCGTGCGCGGGCGGACGCTCAGCGTCCCCGTGGGCTCGGCGGTCATCGCCCGGGCGGTGCAGCGCGGCCTCGACGAGGCGCCGGCCTGGCTCGTGCGG
>NZ_VRUZ01000215.1:0-461 GCF_008039485.1 Methylobacterium sp. WL69
GGCCAGGGGCTCGTCGAGGCGGGGCGGCGGGGTGCGGCCGCTCGGATCGAGGAGCGGATCGCCGTCGCCGACATCGGGAAGCCGCGGTTCGACGCGGGATTCGGACGCGTCGGGCGTGAGCATGTCGAGGTTGAGAGCCTGCTCGATCGCCGACAGAGCTGCCTCCGCCGGGTCCTTGAGCTTCTTTTCCGTGGCCATGCAACGCCTCGTTACGCGCGATCTCCGCCATCGGCCGCACCCGGCGAAGGAGATCATTTTACCAATTTACCAAACGAACTTTAGACATCGCCACGGAGGCCGGATACCCGACCCGGCGCGTCCGCCGCAAAAACCTTAACGGAATGGTTACCAAGCCCGAGGCCCGGTTCTCCGCCGTCGGCTTTATCCATGGGGCCCCAATGCTTAAACGCAAACCAAGGGCGGCGCCGCGCCTGTGGATAGGGCCCTCCCGACACCGCCCC
>NZ_VRUZ01000216.1:0-451 GCF_008039485.1 Methylobacterium sp. WL69
GCCGCGGGCGGAACGGGCTCAGCCGCGCTCGGCGCCCGTCGCCGCCGCCGTGCCGGCGGCCGGAACCACGAAGATCTGGCCCGGATAGATCCGGTCCGGGTTGCGGATCTGCGGCTGGTTGGCGTCGTAGATCACCGTGTAGCGGGTGCCGCTGCCGTAGACGCGCCGGCTGATCTGCCACAGGCTGTCGCCCCGCACGATCCGCGCCGTGCCGATCTCGGGCACGAACACCGTGCGGGGCGCCTCCTCCGGAGCCGGCTTCGGGTCGGGCAGGGTTTTGGGTTCAGCGCTGATCCTGGGCTCGGGAGCTTTGGCTTCGGGGCCGGGCCGGGGGTCCGGACCGGTCATGGCCGGCATGGGAAGGGTGGACCCGGTCCGGGGCGGATCGGCCTTAAACGGTTGCGGCAGAAGGGCGATTTTCTCCGGATGGCTCGGCGGGGCGGGCGCGGCG
>NZ_VRUZ01000217.1:0-439 GCF_008039485.1 Methylobacterium sp. WL69
GGGCCGGCGACGGGCGCGACGTCCCGGGGCGACGTTCCGTCGCGCGGAGCCTCCGTCGCGGCAGCCAGGGCCGGTGCGGCGGCGATGGAGGCCGGGGCGCCGGCGAGCCCTGCGACCGCCGGGTTCGTGGCGGCCGGGATCGCGGCGGCCTGACCGGAGACCAGCCTCGGCTTGACCGGTGCGAAGTGGGTTTCCTGCTGGAGGACCGTTACCTGGGGGCGGGCCTCGACGACGCCCGGCGACCCGGGGCCGCCCTGGGCCGGGATGCCCTCAGACGGGAGGCCCTGGCCGAGGACGCCCCCGACCGGCAGTCCCCGAACGCCGTCCTGCGCACGCCCGGTCTCCCCGGCCGCGCGGACGATTCCGGCGGCGAGCTCCGCCACCCCGGCCGCGGCGGCCGCGCCCCGCCCCGACGGGGCCTGTTCCGACGCGGTTGGCC
>NZ_VRUZ01000218.1:0-426 GCF_008039485.1 Methylobacterium sp. WL69
GCGCTGGCCTGCGGGGCGGTCCTGGGCGGCTTCGGCGGATTCCGGCTGTGGCGGGGCGAGCGCACGACGATGATCCTGAGCCCCGAGGCCCTGGCGGTGCCCGGCCTCGACCGACCGATCCCCTGGGACAGCATCGCCGACCTCGACATGACGACCCGGCAGAACGGCGTCGTCACCCGCCTGCTGCTGCCGCCGGAGGCGCCGTTCCCGCAGGCGGTGCCGGGCGGCCGCAAGGTGAAGCTCGACGCGGGCCGGCGCATCGTCACCATCACGGCCGGCCTGCCCTACAGGATGTCGGTACAGGACTTCGCCGGCCTCATCGGCCGCTACCGGCAGGCGGCGCAGGCGCGCCGCGTCCTGGCCGAGACCGCGGCGGCCGTGAAATCCTCCCCGACCCCCACCTCCCAGACCCCCGTAATCCCGTGA
>NZ_VRUZ01000219.1:0-404 GCF_008039485.1 Methylobacterium sp. WL69
CCAATGACCTGTGTTCTCGCCTCATACCCCGCATCGGGCCTGCGGGAGATTCAGGGTTGAACTGGCTCGACCTCGTGGCCGTGCCGCTGCTCGCCAAGATCTGCCTCGTCGGCATGTTTCCCCTGAGCGCCTACGACAAGGTGGTCCACTGGGACGAGGCCAGGGCCCAGGCCGCCACCGGGCCCCTGCCGTTTCCGGGCCTGGTCCTGGTGCTCGGCATCGTCGTCGAGGCGGTGACCCCGGTGATGATCGTCACCGGCTGGTACGACCGGGCCGGCGCCTTCGTGCTCGCCGGCTTCTGCGCCGTGACGGCGGTGCTGTTCCACCGCTTCTGGGAATTTCCCCGGTTCTGGTCGCGCGACGGCGAAGGCCGGGCTCATTTCTGGGACTTCTTCAAGAATTTC
>NZ_VRUZ01000021.1:0-54055 GCF_008039485.1 Methylobacterium sp. WL69
GAGGGGATGGGGTCCGGCCGACCATGGCGCAAACCCGCCGGCGTGTCCGTGGCGCTCGCGCGTCGCCCTGTGGGAAACCGATGGTCTGGTCAGCCCTTGGAATGGAGCACCACGTCGCGCTCGCGCTGGACGGGTGTGCAGGTGGTGTAGAACGCGTTGAGCACCGTCGGGCGCGAGTCGCAGGCATAGCCGAGGCCCGGCGCCGGAGCGGGGACCGGATCACGGGCGACGATGGGCTTCGGGGCGCAGGCGCCGGCCGACGCGGCGAACGCCAGCGCGGCAAGGAGGGTCAATCGGCGCATGCGATCCTCTGCGAATGAAACTCGCGTCATCGCCCGACCCTGCGGATGCCGGGCGCGGGTGACAAGCCGCGCCGACGGCCCGCCTTCCGCTTTGCCGCGCCCTGTCGCCGCCGCGCAACAATGCGCGGCGGATCTGGGGTCAGCCGGCCTTGGCGAGGGGCGCCGATCCGGTCGAGGGCTCGGCGGGCGGCACCACGTTGTGGAGCGTCCGGTCCGAGGTCTCGAAGAACCGCCGGATGTTGCGCGCCGCCTGCCGGATGCGCTGCTCGTTCTCGACGAGGGCAATGCGGACGAAGTTGTCGCCGTGCTCGCCGAACCCGATGCCGGGGGCGACGGCCACGTCGGATTTCTCCAGCAGCAGCTTCGAGAATTCGAGGCTGCCCAGCGACTGGTACTTCTCCGGGATCGGCACCCAGGCGAACATCGAGGCCGAGGGGCTCGGGATCTTCCAGCCGGTCTTGTCGAAGGATTCGATCAGGGCGTCGCGGCGCTTCCGGTAGATCCCCCGCATCTCGACGATGCAATCCTCCGGCCCGTTGAGGGCGGCGGTCGCCGCCACCTGGATCGGCGTGAAAGCGCCGTAGTCCAGGTACGATTTCACCCGGGTGAGCGCGGCGAGGAGCCGCTCGTTGCCCACAGCGAAGCCCATGCGCCAGCCGGCCATGGAGAAGGTCTTCGACAGAGAAGTGAACTCCACCGTGCAGTCGATGGCGCCCGGAACCTGCAGCACGGAGGGCGGCGGCTCGCCGTCGAAATAGACCTCGGCATAGGCGAGATCCGACAGGATGATGATCTCGTGGCGCTTGGCGAAGGCGACGAGGTCCCGGTAAAAATCGAGGCTCGCCACGTAGGCCGTCGGGTTCGACGGATAGCAGACCACGATCGCCACGGGCTTGGGGATCGAGTGCTGCATCGCCTTCTCGATGGCCGGGAAGAACGCCGGGGTCGGCTCGGCCGGCACGGAGCGGATCACGCCGCCCGCCATGAGGAAGCCGAAGGCGTGGATCGGGTAGCTGGGGTTGGGCACCAGCACCACGTCGCCCGGAGCCGTGATCGCCTGGGCCATGTTGGCGAAGCCCTCCTTCGAGCCCAAGGTCGCCACCACCTGGGTGTCGGGGTTCAGGCTCACGCCGAAGCGGCGCTTGTAGTAATTCGCCTGGGCGCGGCGCAGGCCGGCGATGCCCTTGGACGATGAGTAGCGGTCCGTGCGCGGCCGACCGGCCGTCTCCACCAGCTTGGCGATGACGTGCTTCGGCGCGTCGAGGTCGGGATTGCCCATGCCGAGGTCGATGATGTCGGCGCCGTTGGCGCGGGCCTGGGCCTTGATCCGGTTCACCTGTTCGAAGACGTAGGGCGGCAGGCGCTTGATGCGGTGGAAGTCGGTCATGGCCTTCACGGTGTCCATGGGCGCGGATCGGGACCGAGGCGCGCGAAAAGGAAGGGGCTGTCATCACCCGGAGATACCGGCGTGGTCTATCACTTCGCGCGTGGAGCGCCGACCGTTATCTTTTTGGCGCCGCCCCCAAGGAAAGTTCGTTTCCGGCGGCCCTGGCGGATGCTTCAGGGTGTCGCGGAGGCCGGGCGGGTGGCGCGGCCCGCGCTCTCGGCCGAACGGCCCTGCGCCTCGTTGCGGCCCCGCGCGCCCATGAGTTCGGCTTCCAGGGCCTTGGTGCCCTCGGCCGATTTCGCCCGGATCGGGCGGGCGGGCGCCGAGACGCCCACGGGCAGGAAATCACCCCCCGCCTTGCGCGACTCGGTCACGAAGGCCGGCGCCGCCGGTCCCGGCTGGTAGGCCGCTTTCAAGGGGTTGAGGTCGCTCGAGCAGGCACCCGCGAGCCCCGCCACGGCAGAGAGGCAGGCGGCGGTCGCGACGGCGTGAATCGAGGGCCTGTTCATGACGGATGGGGGCCGATGAAATGCGATGCGGTCTGGCGTAAGTTCGCGATGCCGCGTTAATTTGTCGGAAACGAGGCCCCGAGCCGCCGTCGCCCACGCGGGCGCCGGTCTCTCGCGAACGCGCCTCCGGCCAGGGAGAGAAGCACGCGTGACGACCGAACGGACGACGCCGCTGCCCGACATCGACGCCCTGTCGCGCAATGCCAGCCGGCTCATGGAGGAATTCGGGCGCGCCGCCGCCGTCTATATGAAGCCGGCGACCGACGTCGATGTCCTGAAGGCGCCGCCCGAGCCGCCCGAGGAGGTCAACGATGTGGTGCGGACGCTGGGCACCGTGGCCGAGCGCTGGCTCGTCGACCCGCAGAAGACCGTCGAGGCCCAGGCCAAGCTGAGCGAAGCCTTCATCAGCCTGTGGGGCCAGACCTGGAACCGCTTCCAGGGTGAGGCGGCCCAGCCCGTCGCCGTGCCGGAGGCCAAGGACACGCGCTTCGCCCATGCCGAGTGGTCGACGAACCCGGTCTTCGATTTCATCAAGCAGAGCTACCTCATCACCTCGCGCTGGGCCGAGGGGCTGGTGGACGAGGCCGACGGGATCGACGAGCACACCCGGCACAAGGCGCAGTTCTACCTGCGCCAGATCGTCGGCGCCCTGTCGCCGTCGAACTTCGTGATGACCAACCCCGAACTCATCCGCCACACCCTGGACGAGAACGGCGCTAACCTCGTTCGCGGCATGAAGATGCTCGCCGAGGACATCGAGGCCGGCAAGGGCCAGTTGCGCGTGCGCCAGACCGACCCGGCGGCGGGCTTCGAGGTCGGCGTCAACATGGCGGTGACCCCCGGCGAGGTGGTTTTTCGCAACGACCTGATGGAGTTGATCCAGTACGCGCCCACCACCGAGACGGTGATCAAGCGCCCGTTCCTCATCGTGCCGCCGTGGATCAACAAGTTCTATATCCTCGATCTCAATCCGGCCAAAAGCCTCATCGCCTGGATGGTCGCGCAGGGGCTGACGGTGTTCTGCATCTCGTGGGTGAACCCCGACGAGCGCCACGCCGACAAGGATTTCGAGAGCTACATGCGCGAGGGCATCGAGGCCGCCATCGACGCCATCGGGATCGCCACGGGCGAGAGCGAGGTGGCGGCGGCGGGCTACTGCGTCGGCGGCACCCTGCTCGCCGTCACCCTGGCGATGCAGGCGGCCACCGGCAACAAGCGCATCAAGAGCGCCACCTTCCTCACCACCCAGGTCGATTTCACCCATGCGGGCGACCTGAAGGTGTTCGCCGACGAGACCCAGATTCGCCTCATCGAGGCCCGCATGAAGAAGCGCGGCTACCTCGAGGGCACCGGCATGGCGACCGCGTTCAACATGCTGCGGCCCAACGACCTGATCTGGTCCTACGTCGTGAACAACTACGTGAAGGGCAAGACGCCGATGCCCTTCGATCTCCTGTATTGGAACGCCGACGCCACCCGGATGCCGGCGGCCAACCACTCGTTCTACCTGCGCAACTGCTACCTCGAGAACACCCTGGCGCAGGGCAAGATGATGCTCGGCAACGTCCGCCTCGACCTGAAGAAGGTCGAAGTGCCGGTCTTCAACCTCGCGACCCGCGAGGATCACATCGCCCCGGCCTTGTCGGTGTTCGAGGGCTCGACCAAGTTCGGTGGCCCCGTCGACTACGTGCTGGCCGGCTCGGGCCACATCGCCGGCGTGGTCAACCCGCCCGCCAAGCCGAAATACGGCTTCTGGACCGGCGGCCCCGTGAGCGGGACCCTGGAGGACTGGATCTCGGCCGCCACCGAGACCAAGGGTTCGTGGTGGCCGTACTGGTTCTCGTGGCTCGAGCATCAGGCCCCCACCCGGGTGCCGGCGCGCGTGCCGGGCGAGGCCGGCCTGCCGTCCCTCGGGCCGGCGCCGGGAACGTATGTACGGATGAAGGCCTGATCGGCGCCCCGTACCCTGAACGATCGACTCGGGAACGGTTGGACCGCATTGACGGGCGGATCATTCGGGTGATGGTTTTCGGGGATGCGGTCCGGCTCTCGATCGATCGCTGGCGCGGTTTGCGCCGGCGAGCGCGAACGGGTCGTGTTCAGACGCCTCAACACTCGGAAGACGACATCGGCGACGTCGGTCTGTCGGGTTCCGTATCCTCCGATGCGACGATACGATTGCGTCCGGATGTCTTCGCTCGATAGAGCGCCTGATCGGCCGCCCGGAACAGGATCTTGCCGTTCATTCGATCCACGGCGGATCCGCTCGCCAATCCGATGCTGACGGTGACGACGGACGCGGATTCGTGGTTCCGATGCGGAATGGTCAAGGCTTCCACGGCACGGCAAACCCGCTCCGCCAAGAGGTGAAAGTCCTCTGGCCGCATGTCCACGGCTGCGATCGCGAATTCCTCACCGCCCACGCGCCCGATCAGGGCGAGCGATTCGCAGGTTCTCGACAGGCAGAGCGCAACCGAGCACAGCACATCGTCGCCTTCGAGATGGCCGTACGTGTCGTTGAACTTCTTGAAGCAATCGATGTCGATCATCGCCACGGACAGGGTGCCGTGGATCGCGTGCGCCAGGGCGTCATCGAGTTGCGCATCGAAGCCGCGACGGTTCGCGATCTGGGTCAGCGGATCGATCGTGGCCAGCTTCTCCATAACGGCCTGCTGACGGGCGATCTGTTCGAGACGAATTTCCTCCCGAAGCGTCGTCACATAGTTGCGGCGGCGTTCGTTCTGGAGGCAATGGTTTGCCAGTATGCTCGTGAAGGCCACCATTGCGCCGACGAGTGCGTACGTCATCACGACCGTGCCGTTGGAGATCGGTGACAGCGCCGCCGCGCCCAGCATGCAGGAGACACTCACGGCACAGACGATTGCCGAGGCAAGTGTCGACTGCCCCAGCAAGTTGATCGTAAATCCCATCACGATAAGATTGGCAGATAGGTAAGTCAGGGCCGCCAATTTGTCGGATTGTGCGAATAGGATCGAAAACATGATGCAAGCATTGCATGCGGACAAGGTCGATGCCGCTTGATAAACTGCACGCGAACGCCCCGGATGGAGCATGATCCAGATCATGAGACAGTTGATCGGAATCGCGATGCCCAAGCGGAGGCCGACACTCATCCAAAAGAGTCCGGGGTCGACGATCCAATCGAAGACCATCAGCAGTATGAAAAACGCGGTGCCGAGCATCAGCCCGACCAAGCCGATCCGGCGCTGGGGCTCGCGCTCGTCCCGGATGAACGAAGCCTCCAACTCGCGTGGCAGTCGGACCAGACCGAACGACTGGTAGCGTGCCAGCCAGGAATTCAGCTCTTCGACGTTCACGCTCTATCCGCCCGATGGATCGGCCCAGATCAATATTGAAAAAACAAAGTCCTATTGTTCAATCTCTATGGCATTATGCGGCGATATTAAACACAAAAATCACCTATAATCGATAAACATAGTTGTTTATGTAATTATAAATATAAAAATGCCAGAATGGTCTTTCAGAAGGCTGCCGAGGTGTGACTGTCAGTTAGGATGTTCGCCATAGCCCTCCATCGAGAGTGTGACCTCGTGGATTAGATTGGTACTACTTTCGAAGGAGGCGATGCTTTCAAACGCGATCTCTTGCCGATCGCGCAAATGAGCGTTCATTGGATTGATCAACGGCAGGACCGCTGGTCGACGCCTCTGGTGATCTGCTGGCTCCGTCCGGCGAAGAGGGGCGGGAAGCCTCACGGGCAAGCGAGCGGCGGGACCGAGGTCGTCCCGCCGCTTGCGGGGAAGCCCCGCACTCAAAACTTTCGTATGACGGGCGCCGGCGCGGCAGCGGCGGGTTCGCCGAACACGTAGCGAAAGCCCACCGATACGAGATCGGCGCTGCCGTCGGCCACGCCCGCGAAGGCGATGTTCTGGACGTTGTAGTCGCGCCCCACCCCCGACAGGATGCGGGCCTTGTCGAGGAACAGGTGCGAGTAGGCGACGTTCAGGGTCAGCTTCTCGCTCCAGCGGTAGCTCGCACCGACGGAGACGTTGACGCGGTCGTTGTCCGGCAGGCGCACGGAGCGGTTGGAGAAGTCGATGGGCGATTCCTCGTAGGCCACGCCGGCGCGGAGCGTCAGGGCCGGCGACCAGTCGTACTCGCCGCCAATGGAGTAGGTGAACCCATCCTTGTAGTTCAGGGGCAGGAAGCTCACCGGCACGCCGCGGGTCTTCGAGACGATGCCGATGGTGCCGAGCCGGGTCCAGTTGTCCCACTCGAACCCGAGGCTGACGCGGGCCACGGGCGAGACCGCCTGGGTCAGGCCGACGCTGAGCTTCTCCGGGGTGTTGAGGTTGGCGGTGACCTGGCCGCCCAAGGGCGCCAGGGCCAGGAGCGGCACGCCGATGGAGCCCTCGATGTCGTGGTGGACCGAGGAGCGGTAGCCGATGCCGAAGGCGGTGCCTTCCCACGGGGTGACGAGGGCGCCCGCCGTGAAGCCGACGCCCCACGAGTCGCCCTTGAGGAACGAGCTCGGCAGGGCCGCCGGGTTGATGGGCAGCGGCACGGCCTGGCGCAGGGTGAGGCGGAAATACTCGATGTTCGGGCCGGCGGCGACGGACAGCCACTCGTTGACCTTGAAGCCGATGACCGGATTGAAGGCGAGGGTGAAGATCCGGTTCGAACGGCCGTAGACCTCGCCGGCCCAGACGTTGCGCGGCTTGGTCACGAGGCCGAACGGAGCGCCCGTCTGGATGCCGATCCAGACGCGGTCGCTGAGCTGATACGAGGTGGCGCCCGAGGGCAGCACCGCCCCCTGGCCGATGTCGCTGCTGCCGCCGAGCGGCAGGAAGACTGGGTTGGTGCCGGCCTGGGGCGTGATCCGTCCGGACAGGCCGATGAAGGTGAGGTTCTGCTCCGTGACCCAGCCGAGCCGCATGGTCACGGCGGCCGGGTTCCAGAACATGGACGAGACGCCGCCCGAACCGGCCGCCGCCCCGGCGAAGGCTTCGCCTTGCGCCTGCGTGCTCTGCTCGCGGATGCCGAAGGCGCCGGCGGAGGCGCCATCAATGCCGCCCACAACCATCGCCGACGCGACGCCCGCGAGGGCGATGGACCGAATTCTGCCTGCCATGGAGCTGCTCCCACCCGTTTGTCCGATGCTCGCTGTCGGCACCTTGACAGGGAGAGTGGCGTACTTGCGGCGACTTCGCAATGTGCGGAAAACTAGGTAAAATATACTGTATATAGAGAACTGCACTGTGTTCGGTGAGTAGATCTTTCGAGTCCGCTGTATCCGCTCGCGGACCTCGAATTTTGGTTTAGATGTAAACCTTATCCACGATTGGTCCGGCCCCCCGCGGAAAAGTGATCGGCGTCCGCGTTCCGTCGGCGGGTGTCGCATTCGGGCGACACCCCTGCGTGGGGTTTCGATGTGAGGCGGTTTGCGTCACCCTTGCGGCGGCGACCGCGACGGGCGATGCCGTCGCTCGGGTCAGGCGAAGGAGCGCGCGATGAAACTCATGCGGCACGGTGCGAGCGGCGACGAGCGGCCGGGACTCGTGGACGCAAAGGGTGGACTGCGCGACCTGTCCGGACATCTCCGCGATCTCAGCGGCCTCGCCCTCTCGCGGGAAGGGCTCGACCGGCTTCGCATCATCGACCCGGAAAGCCTGCCCCTGCTGCCGGCGGACACGCGCCTCGGCCCCTGCGTCGGCGGCACCGGCAACTTCATCGCCATCGGCCTCAACTACGCCGACCACGCCGCCGAGATCGGCGCCGACATCCCGGCCGAACCCATCGTGTTCAACAAGGCGCCGTCCTGCATCGTCGGGCCGAACGACCGGGTGATCCTCCCCAAGGGTTCGGCCAAGACCGACTGGGAGGTGGAACTCGCCATCGTCGTCGGCGCGCGCGCCTCCTACGTCCACGCCAACGAGGCGCTCTCCTACGTGGCGGGCCTCTGCCTCTGCAACGACCTGTCGGAGCGCGAATACCAGCTCGAGCGCGGCGGCACCTGGACCAAGGGCAAGGGCTGCCCGACCTTCGGTCCCCTCGGCCCCTGGCTCGTCACCCTGGACGAGATTCCGCGCCTCGACGATCTTCACCTGTGGCTCGACGTGAACGGCGAGCGGATGCAGACCGGTTCGACGGCGACGATGATCTTCGGCGTCGCCCAGATCGTCGCCTACCTGTCGCACTTCATGATGCTGATGCCGGGCGACGTCATCACCACCGGCACGCCGCCGGGCGTCGGCATGGGCGCCAAGCCGCCGCGCTTCCTCAAGAACGGCGACGTGATCACGCTGGGCATCGACGGCCTCGGCACCCAGCGGCAGGAGGTGGTGGCCTTCGACGACTGGACCGCCAGGGTGGCGGCGGGCGAGCCGACCCACTGATCCCGCCCCGCCGGCTTGATTTTCCGGCCGGGATTCGCCTTTTGGTGCCATGATCGAGACGATGACCGAGCTAGCCGCTCCCCGCCCCACCCTGGCGACCTCCGCGATCCGGCACGATTGGACCGTGGCGGAGATTCAGGCAATCCACGACCTGCCGCTCCTCGACCTCGTCTACCGGGCGGCGGAAGTCCATCGCGCCCACAACGATCCGGCCGACATCCAGCGGGCGGCGCTCCTGTCCATCAAGACCGGCGGCTGCCCCGAGGATTGCGCCTATTGCCCGCAATCGGCCCACCACAAGGAGGCGGGCGTGCCGCGGGAGCGGCTGATGCCCGTCGACGCTGTGCTGAAGGAAGCCGCCGCCGCCAAGGCCTCGGGCGCGCACCGCTTCTGCATGGGCGCGGCCTGGCGCCAGCCCAAGGACGGACCGGACTTCGACGCGGTGCTCGCCATGGTGCGCGGCGTGCGCAGCCTCGGCATGGAAGCCTGCGTGACGCTGGGCATGCTCAACCCCTCGCAGGCGGCGCGACTCGCGGAAGCCGGCCTCACCTCCTACAACCACAACCTCGACACCGGGCCCGAGTTCTACGGCGACATCATCTCGACGCGGACCTACGCGGATCGCCTGAACACCCTCCAGAACGTGCGCGACGCCGGCATCGGCCTGTGCTGCGGCGGCATCGTCGGCATGGGCGAGGGCGTGAAGGATCGCGCCGCCATGCTGCAGGTTCTGGCCAACCACGCGCCCCACCCGGAGAGCGTGCCGATCAACGCCCTCGTGGCTGTGGCCGGGACGCCCCTGGAAGAGCGCCCGCCCGTCGATCCCCTCGACCTCGTGCGCATGTGCGCCACCGCCCGCATCGTGATGCCGCGCGCCCGCGTGCGCCTCAGCGCCGGGCGCAAGGACCTCACCCGCGAGGCGCAGATCCTGTGCTTCCTCGCCGGCGCCAATTCGATCTTCTACGGCGAGCGCCTGCTGACCACGGCCAACAACGAGACCGACGCCGACGCCGAACTGCTGCGCGACATCGGCATCTCGGTCCCGGGCCTGACCCTGGCGGCGGCCGAGTGAGCCTCAGGCGCGCTTCTCCGCCGGCAGCGTGATCCGGAAGCGGACGCCCACCTCGGTCTGATCGAGGGTGATCGTGCCGCCGTTGAGTTCGATGAGTTCGGCGGCGATGGCGAGGCCGAGGCCGGTGCCGCCGGGCCGGGTCGAGCCCTTGAACGGCGCGAACAGGTGCGCCCGCGCCCGGGCCGGGAGGCCCGGACCGTTGTCGGTCACCAGGATCGTGACGCTGTCGCCCGCGCGGCTCGCCTCCAGGCTCACCACGGGCGCGCGGTTCGTCGCCTCGGCCTGCATGGCCTGCACGGCATTGCGCACGAGGTTGGCGAGCGCCCGCGAGAGCTGCTCGGGATCGGCGTGGACGGTGATGTCAGGCGCGCAACGTTCCCGAAAGACCACCGCGCAATCTGGCCCGCGCCCGGACAGGTCGGCCTGGTCGGCCAGCAGGGGAGCCAGGGGAAACGGCCGCTGCTGGGGGTGGCACTCCGTCGCCCGTCCATAGGCCAGGGTCTCCTCGCAGAACCGGATCGCCCGGCCGAGGGTCGCCACTAGGCGCGGCGCCACGCGCTGCACCACCGGGTCGGTCACACCCTCCAGGCGGTCGCCGAGGAGCTGCGCCGTGGTCAGCAGGTTGCGCATCTCGTGATTGATCTTGCTCACGGACAGCCCGAGATCGGCGAGGTGGCGCTTGGCCCGCAGCTCGCTCGCCAGCGACATCTCCATCCTGGCCAGGGCGACCTCGGCATCGCCGACCTCGTCGTTGCGCCCCGATGGGACGATGACGCGGGCCGTCTCCTGCGGATCGTCGGCGAAGGCCGTGATGTTGCTGACGAACCGGCGCACGGGCCGCACGATGGCGCGCTGGAGCACGAAGAAGACCAGGCCGGCCACGACGGCGGCGATGGCCAGGGACGTGCCGAGCAGGCGCAGGCAGAACGCCGCCACGGCCTGGCGCAGGGGCGCCTCGTCGACGATGACCTCCACGGGGTCGAAGCCCTCGCGGTATCGTCCGATCACCCGGATCGGGGTCGCCGAGGGGCGGAACAGGGTCTCCCACGCGCCGCCGATGGACTGGGCGAGATCGCTGGATTGCAGGTTGATCACGCGGGAGACGGCGGGCGGCGGCCCGCGGGCGATGACCTTCCGACTGCCGTCGGCATCGGCGATGATCGCCTGCGCCCGGACGCCGGTCAGGAGCCGGTCGGCGAGCTCGGGCGAGACGGTGTGATCCGGCGCGGCGTTGATCACCAGGGCCGCCACATGGGCGGCCGCGATCCGGTCCGAGAGCCACATCATCCGGTAGTTCGCCACCGTCGGCACGTAGATCAGGATCTCGCACAGGCCCACGAGGGTGATGGTGAGCAGGAACACCCGGCCCGAGAGACCCAGGCGAAACCGGGATGCCCGTGGCGCCTGTGCCTGCGCAGCGATGAACGTCGTCTCCGGGTGCAGAGCCTCCGATTTCATGGATGATTTCATCAAGCGTTTCGACCTCTACAGGCCCGTGTGAACAAGTCCGGTCTGGACGATCGCGTCAGATATGGATGGCTCTTGGCCCGGCGACCATCCTCGAATGCGCCAAAAGGCAGGTTGCCCGTGACAAGACGCACGCGCGCATCATGAACAATGATGAAAGCGTCGTTCAAACGGATGGGTTGCAAGGATCATCCACGGCGATGGTCCTGCCGTTGCCCGGAGAAACGGCCGGGCCGAACTTCGCGCGTCGCCCGGTACAGCCTGGGACGGAGCGGGCGTGCTTCGTCGACTGGATACGATATGCAAAAAACTTAGAACGGGACGGTTCGGCCGTCGGCGACCGATCCGCCTCCCCGCACGCCCGCGGTCGCGTCGTGTTCAGGGTAAGTGCCGAGGGCGTTCGGATATCTCAGGATGGGGTGCCGTCGGGAAACGGCGGCCGAGGCGGCGTCGCAGGACGACGGACAGCATGGCGAAGGCGGCAAGGGCGGCGAGGCCGGCGATCATCTTAGGGGTGATCAGGCTCTTCAGGCTCAGGGTTTGGGCGCATTCGAGCTCCCCCGCCGCGCGGCAGGCCGCTCGGGCCGCCTCATGGGTGGCGACCACGTCCTCGATGGCGGCCCCCGTGGTGGCATAGACCAGGGCGCCGGGGCTGAGGCCGACGATCGTCGCGAGGAGGAAGGTCCGCAATGGGACGCCGAAGGCCGCCGGCGCGAGGTTGGTCAGCCAGAACGGGAAGATCGGCAGCAGCCGCAGGAAGGCGACGTAGCCGAAGGCATCCCGCCGGAACCCCGCGGCGAGGCCGGCGAGGCGGGGGCCGGCGCGGCGCCGCAGCAGATCCGATGCCGGGCCCCGGCCGATGGAGAACACGATGGCCGCGCCCGTGCTCGCCGAGGTGACGGCGATGAGGGCGCCGGGCACGATGCCGAAGAGAAACCCGCACAGCATCGTGAGGAACAGGCTCGCCGGCGCGGAGACCACCACGGCACCCACATAGGCGAGGGCCGTCAGGGCCATGGTCCGGGCGGGATTCTCGGCGACGGCGGCGCTCAGCCACGCTCGGGACGCGAGGAGGCGGTCGAGATCGAGGAGTTGCGCGACGCCGGAGACCAGGACCGCGAGGGAAGCCGTGACGATGACGGCAATCGGCAGCCAGCGCAGGATTCGGTGCCGGGCGGGCCGGGGCGAGACCTCGGAAGGCAAGACCTCCGGGGGTGAGATCTGCGGAGGCGTGTCCTCTCGTATCATTCCGGGCCCGTTCGTTCGGCATCGAAGGAGCGCGGTTGTCTTCGCACACCGGCGCGAATTCAACCGCCTTCGCACATACGAAAAAGGCGCCGTCCCGGGGGACGACGCCTGTTCATCAGATCCTAGCGCTTCGCTTAGTAGCGGCCGGCCAGCGGCGAAGTCGGATCCAGGATCGGATCGAGCGGCGAGAAGTCGATGTTGCGGATCGCGCTCGACCGGGCGCCGATGAACGGGCCGTTGGTGATCGGATCGGCGAGGATGCCGGTGCCGAAACGGTCGTTTCGACCGTAGGGTGGGGAGTTCAGGTAGCTCGCCGTGATGAGCTGCGGGTTCGTGGCCGGATTGCTCACGGAGCCATTGTTGGCCTCCACCACGTTGCCGGCATCGAGCCAGGAGCGCGGGCGGATGCGAATCGGCAGCGGCTGGCTGACGCGAACGCCGGCGGGAGCATAGCGTCCCTGCGCTTCGGCCGCGGTGTTGAGGCCGACGCCGGCGAGGGTCAGGGAGCCCATCAGGGCAATCGTGGCAGAGCGCATGATGCACCTTGTGTAAATCTGGAGCGAATGTGTAGGCCGAACTCGTTAAGAAACTCGGCCATTCGTATGCGGGGTTGACGTTCGAGCCCGTGCTTTAGTTCCACGATTAAGGCCGCGCTTGCGCATTGCGCCGCAATCTGGCCTCATTTTTTCGTGGGCCGCCCGTGGCGAGGGACCCCGTCCGGGTATCCGGCGGCGGACGGCAGGCGGGATCGCGCCGTCCGGAGAAGCCGGGCGTGTCCGGCGCGGCCGCGAGGAGGCCATCGAGGGCACAAGCCACGGCGCGGGGCTCCGGCGCCTGGCCGAGGGGGGCGCAGAGCCAGCCGTCGAACCGGAAGAGTGCGCCGGCCGATCCGGCAAAGCCGGTGCAGATCCGGTCGAGGGGGCCGCTGAACGTCGCCTCGAGGGTCTCGACGGCACCGAACTTCGTCTCGATGCGCCCGCGCTCGCCCGTGCGGATCACCGAGAGGCCGGGACCGTCGGCGGCGCGCCGGGCGAGGGTCACGAACAGGCGTCCGGCCGGGGCGCCCGGACCGGCTTCGGCGACGGTGAGGCGCAGGTAGGGCGACTCGATGTTCGGGAAGGCACCGAGAGCGAGGGTCTCCTCGCGCCGGCCGCTGACGGGATCGTGGCGCACGGCCTCGGTCCGGGCCGGCTCTCCGGCCCCGGAATCGTCGAGGCGGAAGCGCGGCGCGGCGACGGCGCTCGGCATCGCCGGCCGGACGGCGAGGCTCACGCTCGGGACGAACGGCGCCGGCGCATCGGACGCCGCCGCAGCATCGCCCTCGGGCCGGGCCGCCTGCGGGCGGGTCTCGCGCGTGAGCAGGCTCAACCCGGCGATGAGGGCAGCCGCACAGGCGAGGCGCGGGAGAATCCGCAGGGCCGCCGCCGGGCGCCGCCGGGGACCGGCCAGGCCTGTCTCCCGTGCCGTGTCATCGCTCGTGGTGATCTGCCGCAACCGTACCGCCTCCGCTTCGGACCGCCCGTCGCGGCGATCCTCGCCGACCGGCCGGTACGATCCGGTTTCGGCCGCGCGCGGCGGCGGCGGTTTTCCGAGTCGCGGTGAATCGCTGCTTAAGCGTCGCGGGCCCGACCCATGCCATGACGGCATGACAGGGTGCGCTTGCGTCCGCGCGCGCCCGTCGCGATCTCATGGGCGGGGGTACGCGATCCGTCTTCCGGATCGATGAAGGACAGCCACACGATGATTCCGCTCTCCGTCCTCGACCTTGCGCCGGTGCCGCAAGGGGCGACTCCGGGCGACGCCCTGCGCAATGCCCTCGCGCTCGCCCGCCACACGGAAGAACTCGGCTACCGGCGCTACTGGGTGGCCGAGCACCACAACATGATCGGCATCGCCAGCGCGGCGACCGCGGTGGTGGTCGGCTATCTCGCGGCCGGCACGCGCACCATCCGGGTCGGCGCCGGCGGCATCATGCTGCCGAACCATTCGCCCCTGGTGATCGCCGAGCAGTTCGGCACCCTGGAGGCCCTGTATCCCGGCCGGATCGACCTCGGCCTCGGCCGCGCGCCCGGCACCGATCCGCGGACCTCGCGGGCCCTGCGCCGGTCCCACGAGGCGGCCGACACCTTCCCGCAGGACGTCCGCGAGCTGCAGAGCCTGTTCGGCGATCTCCAGCCGGGGCAGGCGGTGCAGGCCGTACCCGGCACGGGGCTGAACGTGCCCCTGTGGGTTCTCGGATCGAGCCTGTTCGGGGCGCAGCTCGCCGCCGCCTTCGGCCTGCCCTATTCCTTCGCGTCGCATTTCGCGCCCGACGCCCTGCTGCCGGCGCTGGCGACCTACCGGGCGAACTTCGTCCCCTCCCCCCAGCTGGCGGCCCCGCACGCGATGATCGGCGTCAACGTGGTGGCGGCCGAGACCGATGCGGCGGCGCGCCGGCTGTTCACCTCGGCCCAGCAGCAGTTCACCCACCTGCTGCGCGGGACGCGAGGCCTGCTGCAGCCACCCCTCGATGACATCGAGACCTACTGGTCGCCCGCTGAGAAGGCGCAGGCCTCCCGGATGCTAGCCCGCTCCCTCGTCGGGTCGCCCGAGACCATCGCCCGCGGGCTCGCCGACCTCGTGGCCGAGACCGGGGCGGACGAGCTCATGGTGGCGTCGGCGATCCACGATCCGGCGGCACGCCAACGCTCCTACGCGCTCCTGGCCGAGGTGCGGGACGGCCTGGAACACCGGCCCGCCCGCGTCGCCTGAACACCCCTGCCGGATGCGGTGAACCCTTGACAGGTTCGGGAGCAAGGCGTCTTGCTCCCGCGCTTCACGACTCATGCCGCAGCGCGGCATGGGACGGCATGCCGGATGTCCCGGGATGTGCGACCTCCGCGGCCGGCAGGCCGCCGCGCTGCCCGTCCCGGGTGGTGCGGCGCACGGTGGGGAGGCCCTTAGGACGGTGCCCAAGTCCCGAACGTTGCCGCTTGGCTTCAGTCGAGCGCCGTCCCGGGATCGGGCGCTTCGAGCGGAGTGGTGAGGATCATGGGTTACAAGGTCGCCGTCGTCGGTGCCACGGGCAATGTGGGCCGCGAGATGCTGGACATCCTGTCCGAGCGGGCGTTTCCCGCCGACGAGGTCGTGGCCATCGCCTCGCGCCGCTCCATGGGCCAGGACGTCTCCTTCGGCGACAAGATCCTGAAGGTGCAGGCGCTCGATTCCTACGACTTCTCCGACACGGACATCTGCCTGATGTCGGCGGGCGGCGAGACCTCGAAGGAATGGTCGCCGCGCATCGGCCAGACCGGCTGCGTCGTCATCGATAACTCGTCGGCGTTCCGCTACCATCAGGACGTGCCCCTGATCGTGCCGGAGGTGAACCCCGACGCGATCCTGGGCTTCTCCAAGCTCAACATCATCGCCAATCCGAACTGCTCGACGGCCCAGCTCGTCGTCGCCCTCAAGCCGCTCCACGATGTCGCGAAGATCACCCGCGTGGTGGTCTCGACCTACCAGTCGGTCTCGGGCGCCGGCAAGGACGCCATGGACGAGCTGTTCCAGCAGACCCGCTCGGTCTTCACCGCCGGCCAGATGGTGCAGGAGAAGTTCCCCAAGCGCATCGCCTTCAACGTCATCCCTCAGATCGACGTCTTCATGGAAGACGGCTTCACGAAGGAAGAGTGGAAGATGATGGCCGAAACGAAGAAGATGCTCGACCCGAAGATCAAGCTCACGGCCACCTGCGTGCGGGTGCCGGTGTTCATCGGCCACGCCGAGGCGGTCAACGTCGAGTTCGAGAGCCCGATGTCGGCCGACGAGGCCCGGGCGATCCTGCGCTCGGCGCCCGGCATCCTTGTGGTCGATAAGCGCGAGCCCGGCGGCTACATGACCCCGCACGAGGCGGCGGGCGAGGACGCCACCTACATCTCGCGCATCCGCGAGGACGCCACCGTGGAGAACGGCCTCGCGTTCTGGTGCGTGTCGGACAACCTGCGCAAGGGCGCGGCCCTCAACACCGTGCAGATCGCCGAGATGCTGGTGAACCGGAAGCTCCTGCCGCGCCATCAGGCCGCCTGAAGCGCCCTCCCCGGTCCGTCGCGGACCGGGTTCTTCGAATCCTGCCAGAGACGCCGTCCCGTTCGCGGGGCGGCGTTTTGCGTTCGGAGGCCCTCTTGACCGGCAATGGACCAAAATCGAATTTACTTGAATAATTTCCTATTGTGTGCATCCTACGGTAGAACATTTCATGAACAAAGGTGTTCGCCATGCCAGTGCGCAACCGAGATTTCCGGCTCCGGACGACGGACGGTCGCGATGAGATGCGGCTTCGCCTCGCCCTCCTGACCACGGAGACGAAGCTGCTCCGCGTCCGCCACCTGATGCGGAAGTACGACCCGAATCAGCCCCGCGTTCCGGCCGGCCAGGGCGGCGGCGGACAATGGAGTCCGGCCGGGGGCGGGAACGATTCGAGTTCGCAGACGCAGCAGCGGACGCTGCTCGATGGCGGCGGTGAAGTCCTCACCCTTCGCATTCGCTCCGGCCGCAATGAAGGGGACGAACAGCACCGGGTCATCACGCCCGACGGCGACAGCCGCTTGTTCGAGAATTCCGGCGACACCCAGACCGTTCGCGACGGGCAGACCGGCGAGGTCCTGTCGCGCGGAACGTTCCTGGGAGCGAGTGCGCCGCCCGAGGCGACGGTGCAACCGGTCTTCCTGCCGTTCGTCGTTGTCCCCGCCGTCGCAGCGACGCTGGAAGCAGCCGCGTTCCTGTTCATCTACCTCCGGGCGCGGGAACCGCGTTTCGGGAAGGCGCCCGGTACGACCGCCCTGCGCTACGACTTCGAGACGGATGTGGACAAGAAATATCCGTTGATCTGGGTTGGACCGGTCAGCCAAACGACGCTCAATCAGGCGTGTCCCCTCAATCGCGAGGTGCAGGCGGTGACGAACGAGGCGGCGAAGCGATTGCGGGCTTTGAATCCGCATTTGGACAACACAAGACTTGGCAATCTTATTCACTATGATATTGCCAGGACATTCAAAAATTTGAATTACCTGGGTGTTCATGTAGAGCTTTCGCTCGATAGGAGCGACATAGATGCTCATTATGGCAAGAAAGATTCGGTTCGCTTGGATCTCTTCGAGCTAACACCAGACAATAAGGTGTGCATCTATGACTATAAGACCGGCAGAGATGAGCTGACCCCTACTCGCGCTCTTTTGCTAACTAGGATCGCAAAGACCCGCTTTCCTGAATCGGAAGGTATTATCATGATACAAGTCCGGCCTGAAATATGACAACAAAACGTCAGATCAAGTCTTTGGTTCAGCCGCTTCTGCAGAGGAACCCGGACCTCGTCTTCGTCGGAAACCAGACTCTCTGGTTTCGCCCAGTGGGATCGGTTGGGCGAGTGATCCGAATCGATCGCACGAGCGATGCCGACCAGTGTGTCGCGGATTGGTTTCTGACGGAATTCTTCATGCCCGGCGTCCGGACATGGGAGACGTACGGACGTTGCGGTGATCGCATCGGTCGTTCGGATGGTTTCAAGGGTGGTTGGTATTGGTCCTGGTCCGATCCGACGATGCAGGCGGATTTCATCACACGGGTCGAAGCGGACGCCTTGGACCGACTTCGACCCTTCGATACAGTCAACAAGTGCCTGAATTTCACCCGCGCGCGCCCTGAAACATTTATCCGTCTCGATTCGCATTGGTATCTCTTCGCCCACATAGCCCTCGGGGAACTCGACGCGGCGCGGGCGATGTGGACGAAGTCCCGGGAGTACTATCGCCCGGGCCGGATCATGGACGAACCCTTTCATCAATTGGAATATGACCGCCTTTGTCTGATCGACGCGCCGCTGATGGCCGACGACCGGGCGGGGCTGGCAGCCCTCCTGCACCGGTGGGAGGCGGAGAACATCGTCGGCAGCCCCCTCGAACCCCACTGGGTCAAGAAGCCCCTCCCCCTCGAAGTGGGCTGATGCGGCATCCGACCCACGAAAAAGCCGGCGGCGTCGCGAGGACGCCGCCGGCTTTTTTGTCCGCCATGCAGGCCGTTATCAGTCCGCGCGCACGAAAATCGTCGTGGCCAGCGGCGGGATGGTCAGGCTGATGGAATGGCTCTGGCCGTGGCTGGCGATGGCTTCGGCACGCACCCCGCCCATGTTGCCGACGTTGGAGCCGCCGTAGCGCTCGGCGTCCGAGTTGATGGCCTCGCGGTAGAAACCCGCCTCCGGCACGCCGATGCGGTAGCTCTCGCGCACGACGGGCGTGAAGTTCGACACCACCACGGCGACCTCGCCGGCCTCGCGGCCCTTGCGGGCCCAGGCGATGACGCTGTTGTCCTGGTCGTCCGCCACCAGCCACTGGAAACCGGCGGCTTCCGTGTCGCGGGTGTGGAGGGCCGGGACGGCTGCGTAGAGGTGGTTAAGGTCGCGGACCAGATCCTTGACGCCCTGGTGGTGGGGGTCGTCGAGGAGGTGCCAGTCGAGGGACTGGTTGTGGTTCCACTCCTTCTCCTGGCCGAACTCGCAGCCCATGAAGAGCAGCTTCTTGCCCGGATGGCCCCACATGAAGCCGTAATAGGCTCGGAGGTTGGCGAACTTCTGCCAGCGGTCGCCGGTCATCTTGCCGAGCAGCGAGCCCTTCCCGTGCACCACCTCGTCGTGGGACAGGGGCAGGATGAAGTTTTCCGAGAAGGCGTAGAGCAGGCCGAAGGTCAAGTCGTGGTGGTGGTAGCGCCGGTGGATCGTCTCCTTGGAGACGAAGTTCAGGGTGTCGTGCATCCACCCCATGTTCCACTTGAAGCCGAAGCCGAGGCCGCCCGTGTAGGTCGGGTGGGAGACGCCGGGCCAGGAGGTGGATTCCTCCGCCACCGTCAGGGTGCCGGGGGCGTGGGCGTAGGTGGCCTCGTTGGTCTTGCGCAGGAAGTCGATGGCGTCGAGGTTCTCGTTGCCGCCATAGCGGTTCGGGATCCACTCGCCCTGCCGGCGCGAATAGTCGAGGTAGAGCATCGACGCGACGGCATCCACGCGCAGGCCGTCGAGGTGGTAGTGCTCGAGCCAGAACCGGGCGTTGGCGGCGAGGAAGGTCGAGACCTCCGACCGGCCGAAATTGTAGATGTAGGTGCCCCAATCCTGATGGAAGCCCTGGCGCGGGTCGGCGTGCTCGTAGAGGTGCGTGCCGTCGAACTGGCCGAGACCGTGGGCATCGAGGGGGAAGTGGCCCGGCACCCAGTCGAGCATCACACCGATGCCGGCGTCATGCGCGGCATCGACGAAGGCGGCGAAGTCGTCGGGCGTGCCGAAGCGGCTCGTCGGGGCGAACAGAGACACCGGCTGGTAGCCCCATGAGCCGTCGAACGGAAACTCCGTGATCGGCAGCATCTCGATGTGGGTGAAGCCCATCTCCTTGACGTAGGGGATGAGGCGGTCGCCGAGTTCCTTGTAGGTGAGGTAGCGGTTGCCCTCCTCGGCCACCCGCGCCCACGAGCCGAGATGGACCTCGTAGATCGAGATGGGGACATGGCGCGGGTCCTTTTCCCCGCGCGTCGCCATCCACTTCTCGTCGTGCCAAGCGGGATCGTTGGTGCCCTGCAGGACGGAGGCGGTCTCGGGGGGCTTCTGCGCCGCGAAGGCGACGGGGTCGGCCTTCAGCGGCAGCACGGTCCCGTCAGGGCCGAGCAGCTCGAACTTGTAGTGCGCGCCCGCCTTCAGGCCGGGGACGAACAGTTCCCACACCCCGCCGTTCTGCCACAGGCGCATGGGATGGCGCCGGCCGTCCCAGGCGTTGAAGTCGCCGACCACGCTGACGCGGCGGGCGTTGGGTGCCCACACGGCGAAGCGGAAGCCCTGGATGCCGTCGACCGTGCGCGCCTGGGCGCCGAGGATGCGGTAGGTGACGTTGCTGCCGACCTCGCGCAGGGCGTCGATGTCGTGCTGCTCCAGGGACGAGCCGAAGCCGTAGGGGTCGTGGCGGTTGCGCTCGGTGCCGTCCCAGTCCTCCACGGCGAGTTCGTAGAGCGGGCGACCCTGGGCTTCGACCTTCGCGACGAAGAAGCCGTCCGGGTGCTTGCGCTCGAACGGGATGCGCTTGCCCCCCGTCAGGAGGGTCGCGCCCTTCGCCTCCGGCAGCACGGCCCGGACTTCCCAGGCGCCCGGCCCGACCTCGTGGGGACCCAGCACCGAGAACGGATCGCCGTGGTTGGCCGCCATGATGGCGGCCACCGAATCGGGATGCACGCCGCGCGTCTCGGGCGCCCGCGTGCCCGTGGCAACAGGCGGTACGTTCGCGGCCCCCGAGGTTGCCGATGCGTGCCCGGTGCGGCCCGCGAACGTCTCGTCGATGCCCGTCATTCAAACGCCTTTCTTGATATCGTCCAGAATGGTCAGAACCCCACGTGCGGGGATTTCGATCCAATCGGGACGGTTGTTCGCCTCGTAATCGACCTCGTAGAGGGCCTTGGTCAGGAGCGACAGCTTCAGCAGCCGGCTCTCGGTCTCCGCATCCGTTACCCCGCCGCCGCTGGCCGAAACCGTCTGCCGATAGCCGTCGAGGAACGCCGCATCGATCATGCCACGCCAGGCGATGGAGGCCCGGCGCGCCCGCTCCTCGGAATCGGCGAAGCGTACGGCGATCTCGCGGGTCACGGTCTCGGCGCCGTAGGCGAACGAGCGCATCATCCCGGCGACATCGCGGAGCGGCGTCGCCTTGAGGCGGCGCTCGTCGGCCGGCCGCGAGGGCTCGCCCTCGAAATCGACGATGATGAGGTCGTCCTCCGCCGCCAGCACCTGCCCGAGGTGGTAGTCGCCGTGGATACGGGTCTTCGTGGCCCCGAGCGGGGGCCGGGCCGTGAGCGCCTCGATGGCGTCCTCGACCTCCCGGCGGCGCCCGGCGAGCTCCGTGCTCGCCGCGTTGGCCGTGCGTCCGGCGAGCGCATCGAGGCCCCGGAAGGCGCGCTCGGCCTGGCGGCGGGTGTCGTCGCCGAGCGCGTGCAGGTCGGCATGCTCGAACGGCTCGGCCGCAAAGGCCGGGTCGTCCGTCGCCACCGCGAAGGCGTTGTGCATCTCGGCCGTGCGGCGGCCGAGCAGGATCGCCCAGCGCAGGTGGGACTCGAACGCCTCCTCGGGCGTCGGCGCCTCGCTCTCGGGGGCGAGCACCACCGTGTCGAAGTCGCGGCGCAGGCCCTCGAGCATGAGGGTCCAGGCGTCGCCCTGGTTCGGCACGAACTTCTGCAGGACGGCGACGGCCGTGCGCACGCCGTCGGGATCGACATGCTCGACGACGCCGAGCAGGGCCGGCGTGTTGTTGAAGTGGGCGGTTTCCGTGAGGAAGCGCCCGACCTCGATCTCGGGATGGACCCCGGTCTGGAGCCGCCGCAGCAGCTTCAGCATCATCTTCGAGCCGATGGCGATGGAGGTGTTGCTTTGCTCGGCGCTGAGGTTGCGCACCTCGCCTGCCTCGAACGTGATCGCCGGGTCGAAGGCGGACGTCGTCGAGAACACGAGCTTGCCCGTCTCGGTGGGCAGCTCGCGGCCTTCCCGCATGCCTTCCACCATGGCGACGGCAAAGGCCGGCGAGGCCGAGGCGCCGAACAGCAGGCCCGTGCGCGGACCGCGCCGGACCCGGGCCACGGCGAACGGCATCAGGGTCTCGTCCTCGCGGCCCTCGTCGACGGCGACGGGCACGAAGTAATCCTGACGCTCGCCGTTGGCGAGGTGGACTGCGACGCGCGGCAGAAGGAAGCGCGCCTCGCCCGTCGCATCCTTGAGGGTCGCGCTGTCGGTGACGCTCACCGATTTGATGCGCGAGCCCTTGGCGCCGAACCAGCGGCGGGTCGCGATGAAGCGCGGCGCCACGGTGCGCTCGAAGGCGGTACGCTCGCGCCCGGCCATCAGGGTCTCGATGCCGCCGGTCAACACCAGGGTGAACAGCTCCGGCGTTTCCGGCTGCGGGCCGATGGTGCCGGTGTTGGCCGCGCTGAGGGAGAACCAGTAGAAACCGTAGGAGGGCAGCGTCAGCAGGTAGGGCAGCTCGCCGATGGCCGGGAATTCCGAACCGCCGGTGAGCTCGATGGGAACGGCGTTGCGCAGTTCCGAGAGATCGAGCTGCACGGCCTGCGGCGCGCGCGAGAGGTTCGCCACGCACAGCACCCGCTCGCCCTCGAACTCGCGAATCCAGGCGAGAACCTTGCGGTTCGAAGGATACAGGAACTGCATCCCGCCGCGGCCGAGGGCCACGGAATTGTTGCGGATGGCGATCATGCGCCGGGTCCAGTTCAGCAGGCTGGTCTGCGACTGGGTCTGCGCCTCGACGTTGATGGCATCGAAACCGTAGATCGGGTCCTGCACCGAGGGCAGGAACAGCTTGGCGGGATTGGCGCGGGAGAAGCCGCCGTTGCGGTCCGGGGACCACTGCATCGGGGTGCGCACGCCGTCGCGGTCACCGAGGTAGATGTTGTCGCCCATGCCGATCTCGTCGCCGTAGTAGAGCACCGGCGTGCCGGGCATCGACAGGACGAGGGACTTCATCAGTTCGATCTTGCGCCGGTCGTTCTCCAGGAGCGGCGCGAGGCGGCGCCGGATGCCGAGATTGATGCGGGCGCGGCGCTCGGCGGCGTAGAACGACCACAGGTAGTCGCGCTCTTCCGCCGTCACCATTTCGAGGGTCAGCTCGTCGTGGTTGCGCAGGAAGATGGCCCACTGGCAGCCCTCGGGGATCTCCGGGGTCTGGCGCATGATGTCGGTGATCGGGTGCCGGTCTTCCCTGGCGATGGCCATGTACATGCGCGGCATCAGCGGGAAGTGGAACGCCATGTGGCATTCGTCGCCGTCGCCGAAGTACTGCGCCGTCTCCTCGGGCCACTGATTGGCTTCCGCCAGCAGCATCCGGTCGGGATAGCTCGCATCGAGGGCCGCGCGGATCGCCTTGATGACCGTGTGGGTCTCGGGCAGGTTCTCGCAGTTCGTGCCGTCGCGCTCGATCAGATACGGGATCGCGTCGAGGCGCAGGCCGTCGACGCCCATGTCGAGCCAGTAGCGCATCACCTCGATGACGGCCTCGAGCACGGCCGGGTTGTCGAAGTTGAGGTCGGGCTGATGGCTGTAGAACCGGTGCCAGAAATACTGCTTGGCGACGGGGTCCCAGGTCCAGTTCGAGGTCTCGGTGTCGAGGAAGATGATCCGCGTGTCGGCATACGGCGTGTCGGTGTCCGACCAGACGTAGAAGTCGCGTTCCGGCGATCCAGCCGGTGCCTCGCGGGCGCGCTGGAACCAGGGATGCTGATCCGAGGTGTGGTTGATGACGAGCTCGGTGATGACGCGCAGGCCACGCTCGTGCGCGGCCTCCACGAACTTCCGGAACTCCTCCATGGTGCCGTAGGAGGCGTTGACCTCGCGGTAGTCGCCGATGTCGTAGCCATCGTCGCGCAGGGGCGACGGATAGAACGGCATCAGCCAGATCGCCGTGACCCCGAGGTCGCGGACGTAGTCGAGCTTCTGCGTCAGGCCCTCGAAATCGCCGATCCCGTCGTTGTTCGAGTCGAAGAACGACTTGACGTGGATTTGGTAGATGATGGCGTCACGGTACCATTGCGGATCGCTGCGATCGATCATCGCGTCGTTGCCTCATGCATCGAGTTCAAGGGCGTATTCGGAGTGTGCGCACCGGGGCCCGTACGGGGATCGCCGGGTGCGGCGTCCATCGGGTGGATAGGCGCCGACACTGAGGCGACACCGCGACGATCGCTCACGATTGTCGCGGTTTCTGCTGACATGGGTCCGGTCAAGGCGCAACCCGGCGCGGGGCCCGCAGGCGCCAGACGATGGCCGAGCGTTCGGCCGGATCGAAGGCGATGCGGTGGGACTTGCCGCGCAATTCGAATTTGTAGCCGAGCAGCAGGTCCTCGACCTCGACCGCGCCGTCGTCGGGCTGGCCGACGAGCCACAGGGGCACCTCGTAGGTGCATTCCTGGCGGTTCTTCGGATCGAGGTTGACCATGGTGAAGATGCAATTGTCGCCTTCCGGCGTGGTCTTGGCGTAGGCGATGATCTCGTCGTTATACGCACCCGTGAAGACCACATTGCGGAAATCCCACAGGGCCGGGTTGTCCTGGCGGATGCGGTTCAGCTTGATGATGTGCTCGCGGATGTTGCCGGGCCGGTCGTAGTCCCAGGCCTTCAGCTCGTACTTCTCGGAATTCAGATACTCCTCCTTGCTCGGATAGGGTGCGGCCTCGCACAGTTCGAAGCCGTTGTAGATGCCCCAGACGCTGGAGAGTGTCGCCGCGAGGGTGGCGCGCACGACGAAACCCGCCCGACCACTCGTCTGCAGGTAGATCGGGTTGATATCCGGCGTGTTCGCAAAGAAGTTCGGGCGGTAATACTCGCCCATCTCGCCAGCGAGCTCGGTGGAATAGGCAATGAGGTCGGCCTTGGTGTCGCGCCAAGTGAAGTAGGTGTAGCTCTGCTGGTAGCCGGCCTTGGCGAGCTTCTTCATCATCTTCGGCCGGGTGAAGGCCTCGGCGAGGAAGATCACGTCGGGGTAGCGGCCGTTGACCTGCCCGATCATCCATTCCCAGAACGGAATCGGTTTGGTGTGCGGGTTGTCGACCCGGAAGATGCGCGCGCCGAGGGCCGCCCAGCCGAGCACGATGTCGCGCAGCTCGATCCACAGGGAGGGAAGCGCCCCGCCGTAGAAGTGAACGTTGGAGATGTCCTCGTACTTCTTTGGCGGGTTCTCGGCGAATTTCAGGGTGCCGTCGGGACGCCACTCGAACCACTCCGGGTGGTCCTTGATCCAGGGATGGTCGGGAGAGCACTGGATGGCGAAGTCGAGGGCGATCTCCATGCCGTAGGCATGGCTCGCCGCCACCAGCCGGCGGAAATCGTCCAGGGTGCCGAGGTCGGGATGCACCGCCTCGTGGCCGCCCGCCTCCGAGCCGACGGCGTAGACCGAGCCGACATCGCCTTCGAGCGCCTTGAGGGTGTTGTTCTTGCCCTTGCGGTTGGTCTTGCCGATGGGGTGGATCGGGGTGAAGTACAGCACGTCGAAGCCGAGTTCGCGGATCTCGGGCAGGCGCCGGATCACGTCGTCGAAGGTACCGTGGCGGTTGACGTCCATGGACTGCGAGCGCGGGAATATCTCGTACCAGGCCGAGAACCGGGCCGCGAGGCGGTCGGCGATGACCGGGACGTTCACGGGGTAGCGCGACAGGTTCACCCGCGGCGCGTAGCGGCGGACGAGGCGCGCGTTCTCAGGGATCAGCATGAGATCGAGCTGAGCCGCCGAGCCGGTGGTCTTGGCATCGAGGGCGGTGGCGAGCGCCTTCAGCCGGTCGCGGTCGGCGCCCGCGGCCTCGTCGGTCGCATCCACCACGAAGGCGATGCCCTCCACCGTCTCCAATTGGACGTCGACCCCGGCGTCGCGCTTCTTCAGGGTGTCGCGCATCCACGATGAGAACGCGTCGCGCCACGCCCGGATGGTGAATTCGTAGCGGGCGTTGCGCTCCAGGGGGAAGTGTCCGCCCCAACGGTCGTTCTCGGTGAACACCATCGGGTCGGAGGCCCAGATGTCCTCGCCGACGACGCGGGACAGGATCTCGGCATCGATGATTTCGTGGCCGTCGCTGAAGATGTCGGCCGTGACGTGGACGCTCTCGCCGACCACGCGCTTGACCGCCGAGCGGCCGCCGTCGATCTCGGGCGACACCGCCTCGATGACGACGCGACCCTCGCCCGTCGGCGTGGTGAGCGGCGGCTCCTTCGTGACCGTTTCGCGGGAGGCACTGAGGATGCGGACCTCGCCCGGCTGCAGGTCGACGCTGATGCCGGGGGTGAACGCAATGGGGGCGACGTCCGGCGTGCGGTCGGTGAAGGTCCCAAGCATGCCGCCCGTGCGGGCGACGAGGGGAGCGGCGTCCACGGCGACCGGGACCGTGCCGGGGTTGTGGAGCACGAGCACGGCGCTGCGGGCCGAGGCGCCGTGGCCGGTGTCGAAGCGCAGAAGGGCAACGAACGCCGCGTCGGGTGCCGAGATGCGCGCCTGCGCGCCCTCGACGTTGGCCGCCGGGAGACCCGCCCGCAACGCGTTGATGGCGGTGACATACGCCGAGATGTCGATGCCGGTGTCGGATTCGCGGCTCTCGGGTGTGGTCTCGACCACGTGCAAGCTCTTCGCGTAGCCCCACTCGTACCCGATGGGCATGAGCACGCCGGCGGAGAAGAAGGCCGCGAGCGCGTAGCGCGCCTTGAGGTGGCGTGAGATGGATTCGGCATCACCGTCGAGGTCCGCTGCGAGGCGGGCCATGTCGTGGTTCTCGGGGAACGCGATGGAGGGGGCGACGACGCGCAGGCGGTCGTACTGCTCCAGGGCCCAGGGAGCCTTGAGGTCCCACCAGGCGAAGCTGTTGAACAGGTAGTCGAACCCGGCGCCCGCCGTGGCCTGCGCCTCCTCGAAGGTGCAGCCGAGGGTCTCGGCGGCGAACAGGCATGTGGGCTCCACCGCCTTGGCGGCGCCGATGAGATCGCGCCACACGGGGGCCGGCACCTTGTAGGCGGCGTCGCAGCGGAACCCGGCAACGCCGAGGTCCTGCAGGCGGTTGACGTAGCCCGACCACAGGGCGGTCAGCTCCGTGCGGCTCTTCTCCGTGTGATAGTCGAGTTCGGCGAGGTCACCCCACACCGTGCGCTTCGTCGGATCGTCGGGATCGACGGCGTAGGGGCTCTCGATCTCGCCGTCGGCGTCGCGGAGAAACAGGTCGGGCCGGTCGCGGGCGAGCGAGCCGTCGCGGGCCGTGTGGTTGACCACGAGGTCGGTCATGACGCTCAGGCCCTGGGCGCGGGCGGCGGCGCAGAACCGGCGGATCTGCTCGTCGTCGGAGGTGCCGTCCTGGTCGCGGAACCGCTCGTCAAGGCGGTCGGTGTCGGCCACCGCGTAGAGGCTGCGCGAGCCGCCGGTCTGGTGGAACGGGTTGAGGTAGACCCAGTCGAACCCGAGGGCCGCGATGCGCGGCAGTTCGGCGGTCCAGGACGAGACCCGGCCGACGAGCAACGGGAACAGATTGTAGATGCGCGGTCCCTCGGCGCGGGGCGCGAGGCCTTGGGGAAGCGGCACCACGCCGGCGTCGGTCCGCTGGGCGGTACTCGTTGCGGGGCTCGGTGCGTTCATGCGTGCTCCATTGGGTTCTTGTGTCTCGCACTATCCCTCCCCCTCAACGGGAGAGGGTGCCTGCGGAGCAGGCGGGAGAGGGGGCGACCTTTCCGGACAAGGCGCTGCCCCTCTCCCAGTCGCTCCGCGACCACCCATCCCCGCATAGGGGGGAGGGTCGAACGGCCGTCAGCGGGTCCGTTTCAGGACCGCGTAGGGCAGACGCGCGAACAGGCGGTCGAGTTCGATCCGTCCATCCGTCGCCTCGGCGGTGTCCCCCGTGACGAGGTCGGTCCAGGCGCTATCGGCCTGCACCGGCAGGTGGGTCCCGGCGAAGGCCGCGCCCGACCACACTCCGTCCCCGACGAGACCGGAGACGAGGCGCGGCACGGCGACCAGGAGGTCGCCCTCCCCGCTCGTCGCATCCGAACGTGTGAAGGCGATGACATGATCGGCTTTTCCGCCGGCGGGGATGACGGCCTGATAGTCGGCTTCGGCGTAGAAGGCCGGGCGCTCGGTCCGGTCGGCCAGCAGACGCGCCAGGGTCGCCTGCTTGACCCGGCCGTCGCTCCAGTGCGCCAGGAGATCGGGGACCGCGCCGCCCTCCTCCAGGGACCGGGCGAGCGCCGGATAATCCACCGGGCGGCGGTTGTCGGGATCGACGAACGAGAAATCCCAGAACTCCGTACCCTGGTAGGTGTCGGGTAGGCCCGGCAGGGTCGCCTTCAGCACCGTGCGGCCGAGACCCGCGATCATGCCGAGATGGGCCAGACGCTTGGCGAAGGGCCGCATCCGCGCGAGGAACTCCGAGCCCGGCGCGACGAGCTTGGCGAAGAGCGCGTGGACGGCGCCCTCGTAGGATTCGTCGACGTTGACCCAGCTCGACCGGCGCTTCGATTCGCGCAGCGCCTTTTCGGAGTAGGCGTCGAGGCGGTGACGGAAGTCCTCGACGGCCGCGGGCTCGTCCCGGTCCAGCAGTTCGAGGGGCCACGCGCCCAGGATCGCCTGAAAGAACATCCACTGGTCGTTGGAATCCGGCACGGCCTCGCCGTCGATGGTGGTGAGGTGCGGGCCGGCAAGCGCTTGCCACGCGGTCCAGGCCTCGGCCCAGTCACCGGGCATCTCCGAGAGGGCGAGCAGGCGCGAGCGGGCATCCTCGCCGCGCTTGGTGTCGTGCGTCGCCGTGGCGATCATGGCGTTGGGCCAGTCGCGGGCGCGGGCCGCCTGGAGGGCGTGGAAGTGTGCGGCGTCGATGCCGTACTCGCCCGGATCGCCGCCGACTTCGTTCAGCGCCAGCAGTTCCGAGAACCGGTAGAACAGGGTGTCCTCCAGGCTTTTGGCCATCACCGGGCCGGTGAGCTGCTGGAAGCGGCGGCGGAAGCGCAGGATCACCGCCGGGTCGGGGCGACCCGGTCCGGTGACGTCGATGCGGCCCAGCATGGCGTCGGCGGCGAAATCGTGCACCGAACGGTCCGGCAGGGCGCTCCAGCGCTTCGCCTTCTTCACCGCATTCTCGATGAGGCGGACATCCTCGTCCTCGACGTCGCTCTCGTCGATGTCCCCCGGCAGGTAGCTGCGGTAGGTGGGAAAGCGCGCGATGATCTCGATGAGCGCCCGGCGGATGGCGTTGACGGAGAAGTCGCGGGTGCGCCGGTCGGCATCGGCCACGGCCTTCAGGTCCGAGGTCATCACCTCGAGCTCGGAGGCGAAGCTGATCTCCAGGATTTCTGCCTTCGCCGCGCGAAGCTGAAACTTGTAGGGCTCGTCGAAATGCGTGCGCGCCTCGTAGAGGTCGCGGATCGCTATCTGCTTGCCCTTGTCGACCAGGATGCCGTCGAGCTGGTTCAGCACGTCGTAGCCGGTGGTGCCGGCGACGGGCCAAGGCCGCAGGCGCTCGCCGGGCTCGAGGATCTTCTCAACCACCACGTAGAAGCCGGGGCCGACGGCCGCTTGCAGCGCGCGGGCGTAGCCCTGCGGATCGGCGAGACCGTCGATGTGGTCGATGCGAAGGCCGTCGATGCGGCCCTCGCGGATGTGGCGGAACACCGTCTCGTGCGAGCGCTGGAACACGTCGGACTTCTCGACGCGCAGGCCCGCCAGGCCGTTCACGTCGAAGAACCGGCGGTAATTGATATCGCTCGCCGCCACCCGCCAATGGGCCAGCCGGTAGGATTGCTGCTCCAGCAGGCGGTGCAGGGGCCCAAAGCTGTCGGGATGACCCTTGGCGCCATTCAGGAGCCGCAGGGTCCGTCCGATGGCCTCCGCGATGGCGGGCGAGGCGGCGACCGCCTCGACGAGGCGCTCCTTCAGGTCCTCGGCCTCGGCCGGGAAGGCCCGGCGACGCTCGTCATTGGTCTCTTCGCCCATGAGGCGAAGGCGCTCGGAGATGCCGAGCACTTCCAGAGCCGCCGCATCCTCGATGTCGCCGAGCGCCGCGAGGGACCGGTTGAGGATGGTCGGATATTGCTGCGGGCAGATCGGGAATTCGTGCTCGTAGTGCCAGACGCTGAAGGCGCCTTTCTGCGGATCGAACTTCAGCTCCAGCGTGCCCTTTTCCAGGGCCTCGCCGTAGCGGTCGCCGAGGAACGGCACCACGAGCTTGTTGTTGGCGCCGAGCCTGGACCAGTCGATGTCGAAGGCGTCCGCGTGGGGCGACAGGCCGCCCCATTCGAGGACCGACAGCCACCACGGATTGTCGGCGCCGCCGACGCCCATGTGGTTGGGCACGATATCGAGCAGCAGCTTCAGCCCGGCCGCGTGCAGGGTCTCGGAGAAGCGCACGAAGCCTTCCTCGCCGCCGAGCTCCGGGTTGATGGTGGCGTGGTCGACGATGTCGTAGCCGTGGGTCGAGCCCGGCCGCGCCTTCTGGATCGGCGAGGCGTAGACGTGGCTGATGCCGAGCTTGGCCAGGTACGGAACGATTTTTTCCGCGTCCGCGAAGGTGAAGTCCTTGTGGAACTGCAGCCGGTAGGTGGCACGCGGCGGCGGCGAAGCGAGGCGCGCGGCGCCCGAGCGCGGCCCGCGCTCCTCGGCCGCCAGGGAGGCGGCGAGCTTGGCGAGCGGCCCGCCGGGGGCCGCGATGGCTTCCAGGGTCCGGTCGAGCTTGCGCCGCCAGTTCGGGTAGCCCTCCGTCGAGCCCGGTACGTTGGCCTGGGACAGTTCAGAGACCACGTCCTCGTACTGCACCGCGGTCAGCATCGACGGCGCACGGGCGAGGTAGCGCGCGGCGGCTTCGAGAGGCGCGGCCTCAGGCGGATCGTAGCTCGGCAGCAACTGCTCGGCGGCCAACGCCTCGGTGAGGCGGGTGCGCTCGTCGACGCGCTCGCGCCGCTCCGTGTCCGCCCGTTCGGAATCGTAGAGGCCGAGCGCCTGACGGGTGTCGGTGTCGACGCCGCGCCACCAGCCGAGGAAGGTCGGCAGGTCGTGGGTGGTGATGGCCGTCAGGGCCTCGCGCGGATAGGCGGCCGGCGGCTTGAAGCGGGCACCGTCCTCGCGCTCGAAGGCGAGGATGCGGTAGCTCAGGATGCCGGCCTGCATCAGGGCGTCGGAGAAGCCCGCGGGCGCCGTGCCGAGATCCTCTGCGATGACGAGGCATTTGGCGCGGTGGCTCTCCAGGCGCAGTACGGCCAGCATCGGCTCGAACGGCATGGCAACGTAGGCGCCGGCCTGCGCCGTGGCCCCGAGGGGGATCAGGAACAGGCGGGCGAGCTGGAAGGCGTGGTCGATGCGGATGGCGCCCGCATGGCGCATGTTCGCCTGCACCAGGGCGCGGAAGGCGGCGAGGCCGTCGCGCTCCATCTCCAGGGGGTGGAAGGCCGGCAGACCCCAGTCCTGGCCCTTGGGCGCGAGCAGGTCGGGCGGCGCGCCGATGGAGACGCCGTTGGCGAACCGCTCGGGGTGCGACCAGATCTCGGAGCCGCCGCGATCGGCGCCGACCGCGAGGTCGCGATAGAGGCCGAGACGCATGCCGGTGCCCAGCGCGATCTCGGACGCATCCTCCAGCTGCCGGTCGGCGAGGTACTGCAGCCAGACGTGGTAGGTCACCGTCGCCGCGTGCTCTGCCGCGAAGGCCCGCACGGCGTCGGTGCCGTTGCGCCGGTATTCCTCCGGCCAGTCGCCGAGCCAGAGGGCGCCCTGCCCCTGAAAATGCTCGGCCAGCGCCTCGAAGGTGCCGTGCGCCTCCAGATCCGCGCCGCCTGCGATGCGGAAGGCGGCAAAGCGCGCATCGGTACCGTCACGGGCGGCGGATTCCTGCCACAGGGCGCGGAGCACCGGCGAGAGTACGCCCCAGATGCCGGCGTGATCGACGAGCTTGGCCTCGCGCAGGGCCTCGACCCGTGCGCCCATGGAGGCGAGGAGGTCCGCGGCCTTCGACCCGACGAAGCCCGGAAGGACGCCCGGCTCGATGAACAGGGTCTCGAGAAACAGGCGCGAGGACGGCGAGTACGGCGAGATCTTGGTGCGATCGCTGGCGAACAGCGCGTGGACGGGGCTGAGGCCCAGGAACGAAGCGCCGCGCAGGCCGGCGTCGCGGGCGGCGCGCCCCGCATCGGCGTAGGAGCCGATGCCGAGGTTGTCCGGCGAGCGCAGGCCGTAGAGCTGGGCGGCGAGCCCCCAGTCGCGCGCACCCTCGTCGGCATAGGCACGCGGACGCCAGCAGCGCTGGGGGGCTGCGATGACCCAGGATTCGGCGCGCTGATCGCCCAGCGTCGCCGTCAGGCGATGATAGCCGGGCGTCAAGGGCGGCAGTTCGAAGCCGTCTGGCGCCGAGGCGGGAACGGCAACACGGCCCTCACGGACGTGGCCACGCTCGTCGACGAGACGCCACGCCAGGGTCCCGGCGGCCGACACTCTCAGAGGCACCCGCGCGGCGCGGCGCGCCTCGACGGGCAGGAGCGACGGGGTCAGTCCCTCGCGAACCTTCGCCACAAGGCTCAGACTCGCGGCGATCTCGCCGTCGTCGCCGACGGGGAAGCCCAAAGCGGCGATCATCCCGGCCCTCGTCTCCAGGGCGGTCTCCACGGCCTGGCCGAAGGCGTCGGTATAGCCGGGGGCGACGCCGAGGAGATCGGCGAGGCGTTCGAGGTCGCGGCTCATCAGTTCACACCCGTCAGGAAGATGCCCGTCCAGGACGGGAGTTCGATGGTCTCGCCGGTCACGACGTCGGCCCCGTTGCACCACACGATCTGGCCTCCGCCGCGCGGCGTCTGCAGGGGCGCATCGCCGAAATTGGCGACGAAGCGCAGCCACCCCCCGTCGTAGCGCCAGGAGCAGTCGACTGCGTCGGCACGCGGCAGGGTGGCCTTCGCCCCCCAATACGCCGTCTTCGTCAGGGGCACGACGGTCTGATGCCGGATCTGCAGAAGGTTGCGGGTGTCGGCCCACACGCCGCGATGGGGGGCGCGTTCGACTTCCGCCCAGTCGATCCGCGAATCCGTGAAGGTCGTCGCCTCCGTCGGATCGGGGATCACCGACGTGTCGTCGGCGAACGCCGCGAAGCTCTTGAACTCGCGCCGGCGGCCTTCGCGCACAGCCTTGTTCAGCTCCGCGTCGGGCGCGAAATCGACGAAGAACAGGAACGGTGCGGTGGCCGACCATTCCTCGCCCATCCACAGCATGGGGATCTGCGGGCTGAGCAGGAGGCCGGCGCGGGCGAGGGCGAGCTTGGCCGGATCGGCGAGCGCGCTCAGGCGTTCGCCGAGCGCCCGGTTGCCGACCTGATCGTGGTTCTGCAGGAAGGTGACGAAGGCCGAGGGCGGCAGGTGGCCCGAGGGCTCGCCACGCGGATGGTTGTCGAGGGTCGGGAACGGCTCGCCCTGATAGGCGAAGCCTTCCGCCAGGCACCGGGCCAGATGGGCCACCGGCTTATCCGAGAAACTCTCGTAGTACCCGGCTTCTTCTCCCGTCAGCAGCACGTGCCAGCAATGATGCAGGTCGTCGGCCCATTGCGCCGTGTGCTGGACGGGCTGACCGTCGTCCCTGCGTTCCAGCCACTTCGCCTCGTTGGCCTCGTTCTCGAGGACGAGGTGGATGTGGCGGCCGGGCAGGCGGGCGCGGATCGTCTCGGCGAGCTCACCGATGAAGTGCTTTTCGGAATCGTCGAGGATGGCGTGGACGGCGTCGAAGCGCAGGCCGTCGAAGTGGTATTCCTCCAGCCAGTACAGGGCGTTCTCGATGAAGAAGTCCCGCACGGTACGGCCGCTGGTCTCGCCGTCGAAGTTAATGCCGGCGCCCCACGGCGTCTGGTGGCGCTCGGTGAAGAACGTTTTGGCGTAAGCGTGCAGATAGTTTCCGGCGGGGCCGAAGTGATTGTAGACGGCATCGAGGAACACCATCAGGCCGAGGGAATGCGCCTTGTCGACGAGGCGCTTGAGGTCGTCGGGGCGGCCGTAGGCGCTGTCCGGCGCGTAGGGCAGCACCCCGTCGTAGCCCCAGTTGCGGGTGCCCTTGAAGTCGGCGAGCGGCAGCAGCTCGATGGCGGTGACGCCGAGGTCGCGCAGTTCCTCGAGCTTGCCTTCGAGGGCGGCGTAGGTGCCCTCCGGCGTCGCGGTGCCGACATGCAATTCGTAGAGGACCGTTTCCTCCCACGGGCGGCCGGTCCAGGCGGAATCGTTCCAGTCGAAGCTGCGCGGATCGATCACCTCGCTCAGGCCCGACACGTCGTCGGGCTGGAAACGCGAGGCGGGGTCGGGCACCACGAGGTCGCCGTCGATCCGGTAGCCGTAGCGCGCCCCCGCCTCGACGCTCGGCACGGTCACACGCCGCCAGCCCTCGCCGGCCTCGGCAATCTCATGATCGGTCCCATCGACCACGAGGGTGACGGACTTCGCGGTGGGAGCCCACAGGGCAAACCGCACGCCGTCTTTTCCCGCCTCGCCGCCGAAGGCCATCGCATGGGCTCGCCGCATCGCAGTCCGTCTTTCGTCACTACCTGAGGGGCGATCGGCGAGCGAAGCCGGCCGACCCTTCAGAAGGCTGTCGGCCGCGCTCTTGTTCCATCGCTTCGAGGTAAGGCGTCCCGCCGCGTCGGCAACCGCCCAGCTCGACAGATTTGTGCGATGCGGGATCGCCGACCGGTCGTGACGCCGGTGCTACAATCGTCCGTAGGTCGCCGGCCGGGTCCGCAGGACGTAGAGCGCGCGGGCGTCGAGGCGCAGGCGGGCGCCGGCCGGGAACAGGGTCTGGCCCTCCGGAACCGTGCCCGTCGATCGCGTCGTGTCGAACACCAAGCTCCACGGCCCTCCGATCACGGGCGCAAAGGTGAAGTCGCACGGGTCCTCGGCGGCGTTGACGAGGATGAGGAGGCGGTCGGCGTCGGGCAGATCGTTGCCGATCTGCATGCCGAAGGCCTGGCGGGTTTCCTCGGCCCAGGCGTTCCCGTCCATCTCCGCCCCGCAGGGCGACAGCCAGTGCACGTCGCGCAACGGGCCGTCCTCGACGGCGCCGCCGTCGAGGAAGTCGCGTCGGCGCAGGGCCGGCTGTTCCCGGCGCAGGCGGGTCAGGTTGGCGACGAAGCTGCCGAGCGCCGGATCGGGATCGGTCCCCCAATCGACCCAGTTCGTGGCGTTGTCCTGATTGTAGGCGTTGTTGTTGCCGTCCTGGCTGCGCGAGCGCTCGTCGCCCATCAGCAGCATCGGCACGCCTTGGGCCAGGACGATCGTGGCCAGGATGTTCCGCTTCTGGCGGGCGCGCATCGCGAGAATCGCGGAATCGTCGCTCGGCCCCTCGACGCCGTAATTGCGCGTGAGGTTGTGACCATGGCCGTCGCGGTTGTCCTCACCGTTGGCGAGGTTGTGCTTGTCCTCGTAGGCGACGACGTCGGCCAGGGTGAACCCGTCGTGGGAGGCGGCGTAGTTGATGCTGGCCAGCGGCGTGCGGCCGGAGGCGGCGAAGATCTCGCGCGAGCCGGAGAGCCCCTGCGTGACCTTCGACAGTACGCCCCGGTCGCCGCGCCAGAACCCGCGCACGCTGTCGCGAAACTGATCGTTCCACTCGCTCCACCCACGCGGATAGGCGCCGAGCTGATAGCCGCCCTGCCCGATGTCCCACGGCTCGGCGATCATCTTGACCCGCGACAGGACGGGGTCCTGCGCAACGGCCTGGAAAAAGGCGGCCTTCGCTGAGAAGTCGTGGGGGACGCGGCCGAGACTGGTGGCGAGGTCGAAGCGGAAGCCGGCGACCCCGTAGGCCGTCACCCAGTGGCGCAGGGAATCGAGGGTGAGCTGCATCACCCTCGGGTGGTCGAGGTCGAGGGTGTTGCCGCAGCCGGTGCAATCGATCTCCCGGCGCGGATCGTCCGGTTCGAGCTTGTAGTAGCTGGCGTTGTCGATGCCCCGGAACGACAGGGTCGGGCCGGAATGATCGGCCTCGGCCGTGTGGTTGTAGACGACATCCAGGAACACCTCGATCTCGGCCGCCGCCAATTCGCGGATCGCCGCCTTGAGGCCGCCGATCCCGGCCGGGCCCCGGTAGCGCGGTTCGAGGGCGAAGTAGTTCAGCGGCGAGTAGCCCCAGAAGTTGACCAGCCCCTTGTCCACGAGGAAGCGGTCGTCGGCGAAGGCCTGGATCGGCAGGAGCTGGAGGGCGGTGACGCCGAGCTTCAGCAGATGTTCGATGATGGCCGGATGGGCCAGGGCCGCGTAGGTGCCGCGCGCGGCCTCCGGGACGTCGGGGTGGAGCTGGGTCAGCGCCTTGACGTGCGCCTCGTAGATCACCGTCTGCGACAGGGGACGGTGCACGGGACTGACCGCGAGATCGGGCACCTCCGGCGCCGTGACCACGCCGCGCGGCATGTAGGCCGCGCTGTCGCGCCGGTCGATCTGATCCTCGCGCAGGATGCCGCGCCGGTGACCGTAGAGGGCGTCGTGCCAGCGGATGCGGCCCTGGATCTCGCGGGCATAAGGATCGAGGACGAGCTTGGCCGGGTTGAAACGGTGGCCGTGGGCTGGGTCCCACCGGCCGTGGACGCGGTAGCCGTAGAGCTGACCGGGAAACACGCCGCGCAGGTGGCCGTGCCAGACATCGTCCGTGCGGCACGGCAACCGGATGCGGCGGGTCTCGTGGCGCTCGCCCGGCTCGAACAGGCAGAGATCCACGGCGGTGGCGTTCTGGGAGAACAGGGCGAAGTTGACGCCCCGGCCGTCGAAATGGGCCCCGAGCGGCGCGGGTACGCCATCGTCGAGGCCGATCATGCTGTCAGTCACAGAGACGTCCGCAATAGGGAGAGCCACGCGGGCGACGGCCGCCCGGCATGGAGTCCTGCAAGGCTTATTCCGCCGCGGCCGCCGCGCAAACCTATTCCGCAGCCGCCGCCGCGCGCGGCGGCTCACGCTCGACGGTGCGGAAGTTCTCCAGCTCCGTCATGAAGTTGCGCGCCCACCAGTCGACGTCTTCGCGCGTCATGCGCTCGAGCATCGGCTTCCAGCGCTCCAGGCGCTCGCCGCGCGGCATGTAGAGCGCCGTGCGGATGGCCTCGGCAACCTCGAAGCGGTCGTAGGGATTGACCAGGAGCGCCTCCGGCAGCTGTCGCGCCGCGCCGGCGAACTTCGACAGGACGAGGACGCCGGGGTCCTCGTCGGACTGGGCGACGACGTATTCCTTGGCGACGAGGTTCATGCCGTCGCGCATGGGCGTCACGAGGCCGACGCGGGCGGCGCGGTAGAGCCCCGCGAGGACGGGTCGGGGATAGGCCTTGGTGACGTACTGGATCGGGGTCCAGTTCGGCTCGCCCAGGCTGCCGTTGATCTCCCCCACGGTCTCGTTCACCTCGCGGCTGAGTTCCTCGTACTCGGGAACCTCCGTGCGGGATTTCGGCGTGATCTGGATGTAGACGACGTTGCCGCGCTGGTCCGGGTTCGAGGCGAAGAAGCGCTCCACCGCCTCCATGCGCTCGGGCACGCCCTTGGAATAGTCGAGGCGATCGACGCCGATGAGGAGCTTGCGGGTGCGCAGGCCCGCCATAGTCTCGCGCACGGTCCGGTTGGCACCGGCATTCTCCGCTGCTTCCTTGAAGCCCGCCACGTCGATGCCGATGGGGAAGCTGCGGATGCGGGTACGGCGCCCGTCCACCATCAGGGAGCCGCCGCCCAGCGGAATGGCGCGCAGCTCGTCGATGAGATTGCGGGTGAGGTTGTGAACGTCCGGATCGGTCTGGAGGCCGATGAGGTCGTAGTCGGCGATGCCGCGCAGGAGGTCGTTGCTCGCCGGCAGGGTGTTGAACACGTCCGCCGCCGGCCACGGAATGTGGTGGAAATAGCCGATGGGGTTGGCGATGCCGAGGCCGCGCAGCTCGGAGGCCAGCGGCAGCAGGTGATAATCGTGCACCCAGATGATGTCGTCGGGCTGGATCAGGTCGGCGAGGGCCCGGGCGAAGATCCGGTTGACGCGCTGATAGCCGGCGTAATCCGAGCGCGAGAACGCACCGAGCCCGAGCCGGTAATGCATGATCGGCCACAGGGCACGGTTGGCGAAGCCGCTGTAATATTCCCGGTGGTCCTGGGGCGAGAGATCGACGACGGCGTACTGGACCCGGCCCCGATCGATGAGGGTCGGCTCCGTGGAGGGATTCTCCACGACGTTGCCGCTCCAGCCGAACCACAACCCCTCATAGGCCGTGAAGGCCTCCTTGACCGCGACGGCGAGACCGCCGGCCGCAACGGCTTTGCCACCATCCTCGGGGATTGCGACGCGGTTCGATACGATGACGAGACGTGCCACGTAAGCCGGCTCCGGTCCTCAGGGCGCGGCGCGGGAATCGCGCGCGCTCAGACTGATACAGTGGGTGAACGCGCGGAAGCCGAGCGCGATCCGTTGGTTGCAGCCAAGCGCGTTAAGACTATCCCGGTCAAGGGGCGCCCGTGCCCGCCTCACGGCAAAATACGCATGCCCAGGGTCCGCCACACCCGTGATCCGGACACCCGCCGAAGCAACGAGCGACAACGTTCATCGTCCCAACCGGTCGTCACGGCGAGGCTCCCCGGCCAAGCTTTTGTCTCCTAGGGGCCGTGACCTGAACAGAGACTGACGCGCACCGTTTCGCCCGTGCGGAACCCTGTCTCCACGGGCGCTGTTGAACTGCGGCAACAGCGCAACCGATCAGCGCCGAGGAGTATCACCGTGAACGTGAATCAACCCACAGGAGCGCCGGGGGCGGAGGCTGCGGCGAATCGCGAGACGGCCGACTGGAAAGCCCTGCGCGGCGACGTCGAGGGCATCGCCGACGAGGCGGTGGAGCGCGGCCGGGGCTTCGTGTCCGCGGCCCGGGGGCACGCCGAGGAGTATGTCGACCGCCGCAAGGGCGACGCCGCCCAGTCGGTCAACGACCTCGCGCGCACGGTTCGGGACTCGAGTAAGACCTTCGAGGACCGGCCCAACATCCGTGCCTTCTTCGACAGCGCGGCGGAAGGCCTCGAGCACCTCGGGACGCAGATCGAGAACAAGAGCTTCTCCGAGTTCTACGAGGATGCCGAGGCCCTCGCCCGCCGGGCCCCCGTCGCCGTGGCTGTCGCCACCTTCGTGACCGGGTTTGTCGTGGCCCGTTTCATCAAGTCGTCGAGCGTTTCGGCCGTGCGTGACTTCGACGCCCGTGAGGTTCCGGTCCGGGGCGGTTCCCTGCGCGACGTGCCGGCACCCGGTCTCCGCCGCGATCACGGCGTCTGAGGCCGGCGCCCATGTCGAACGGACCCAATCCCAGCATCCAGGGCCTCATCGGCGACGCCCTGCGGGAGACCAACGAACTCGCCCGCAAGGAGATCGCCCTCTTCCGCAACGAAATGACGAGCAACGTCCGCTCACTCTTCGTCGGTCTCGGGCTCCTCGTGGGCGCCGCCGTGTTCGGCGTCGTCGCCCTGTTCGTCCTCGTGGACGCCTTGGTGAAGTGGCTCGCCACGGTGGTCCACTCTGAGGCGCTCGCCGCCCTCATTGTCGGCGGCGTGCTCCTCGTCGTCGCGGTGATCCTCGCGCTGGTCGGCCGCAACGCCATGTCGCTGTCGACCCTCGCTCCCGTGCGGACCTCGCGTCAGGTCCGCCAGGATGCCCGCGCACTGTCTGAAAGGGTCTCCGGATGAGCGGATCGTTGAACGAACTCGAGAAGGACATCGAAGCGAGCCGCGCCCGCCTCGACCAGACCATCGACCAGATCCAGGAACGGCTCTCGGTGTCGAGCATCGTCGACGAGATGCTCGGCAACGCCCGCCGGACACCGCTGAGCGGAGTCTACGATGGGGCGTTGGCCGCCGTCCGCCGCAACCCGGTGCCGGTGATGATCATCGCCGCCGGGGTCGGCTGGCTCCTGCACCGGATGTCGTCCGACGCGGCCGCCGCCGTCGCCACGGAGCGCCGGGTCCGCCAGGCGAAGGACAGCCTGCCGGTGGTGCAGACGGGAGCCGACCGCGTCTACGACCCGGACCTGCCGACGCGCCATCCCGTCAAGGATCTCGGCCAAGAGACTCAACTCTGACCCGGCTCTGATTCAGTCCGCGTCCGATCCCACTTCGGCCCGTGCCAAGGGCCTATTCTCTGCAGGAGCCACCCATGTCCCACTCCCCGAAGCCCGGTGACGAATCCCGTTCCCTGCCCGACGACATCGCCCTCGCGGCGGGCATGCCGCGCGGCCACCTGGACGATCGCACCCTCGACGCGCGTGTCGGATCGACGGCCGATGACGTGCGGTCCGGCGCGACCAACCTGCGCGACATGGCCCTCGAGACCGCCGACGACCTGACGAACCGCGCCGCCGGCATCGCCGGAGACGTCCGGGACCGGGTGTCCGAGGCGGCCCAGACCGTGCGTGACCGCTTGGCCGGTACGGCCCAGGATCTGCGCGAGCGGGCCTACGATGTTCGCGACACCGGCCGGCGCCGGATCGAGGATCTCGGCGAGCGCGGGTCGGAGCGTCTTCGCGATGGCCGCTCGGCCGTCGAGGATTTCGTTACCGAGAACCCCCTCCTCGTCGGCGTCGTCGGCCTCGCCGCCGGCCTTCTCATCGGCGCCCTCCTGCCCCGCACCCGGCAGGAAGACGAGACCGTGGGTCCGTGGGCCGACGAGGTTCGCGACCAGGGGCTCCGCTACGCCCGCGACGTGACCCATCGCGGACGCGAGTTCGTCGCGAGCGCCCTCGACCCGGAAAACCTCCAGGCCGCCGCCCAGCGCGCGACGGCGCCCCAGGGCGGTACCGGCTACGCCGAGACGCCGGGTACCCGTCCGCACTGACGCGACGGCGCGATCTGGTCGATGGTGAGGGGCGGTGTCCGAAAGGGCGCCGCCCCTTCTTTCGTCGAGGGATGGATCGATCGCCGCCGGGCGCGACGGGATGGGCTCGACCGGTCAGGATCGAGGCGCTATCGCATCGCCCATGAAGATCGGCGATTGCGACATCCTCATCCTGCCGGGCTATGCCGGCTCCGAAGACGGCCATTGGCAGGCCCGCTGGGCCGAGCGCCTGTCCACGGGCCGCATCGTCGAGCAGGACGACTGGCACCATCCCGACGCCCCTGCCTGGCGCGCCCGCATCGTTGCGGCGGTGTCGGAAGCGGAGCGTCCCGTTCTCCTCATCGCGCACAGCCTCGGTGTGGTGGCCGCCGTGCAGGCGGCCCCGGATTTCCCGCCGGGCGTCGTGCGCGGCGCGATCCTGGTGGCATTTCCCGATGTCGAGACCACGCCGAACCTTCCGGCCAGCGTCACCGCCTTCGCGCCGGTGCCGCGCGATCCCCTGCCGTTCCCGTCGCTTGTGGTGGCGAGCCGCAACGATCCGTACTGCGCCTACGAGCGGGCCGAGGATTTTGCGTTTTCCTGGGGCGCCGTGGTGGTCGATGCCGGGGAATCCGGCCACATCAACGTCGCCTCGGGCCACGGGCCGTGGCCGGAGGGTCTGATGCGCCTCGCGGGGTTCATGAAGAACCTTTAATTCCGGCTCCGTCCGCATCCCCGGCGGATCGGAACAGCGCACCGGCCACATCCGACAGGCGCGGCGCCTCCTCGCGCACGAACGGCAGCGGGCGGCACACCGCCATGGCGGCGAGGCCGAACCGCGCCGTCATCAGACCGTTGAGGACGCCCTCCCCGAGCTTGGCCGACACCTTCGCGGCGAGGCCGAGCCCCAGGGCCTGCTGGATCATGCTCTCGCCCACCGCCATGCCGCCCGTCACCGTGAGGTGGGCGAGGGCCGAGCGAGCGAGGCGCAGGAAGCCGAGGAAGCCCGGGCGCCCGCCGTAGATGGTGGCGATCTGGCGGAGCAGCCGCACGGCGGCGAAGATCACGAACGCCACGTCGACGATGGCGCGGGGGCTGAGCGCCGTGACGCCCGACACTTGCTTCGCCGCCGTCGCGACGGCTTGGCGCGCCTGGCGGTCGAGGGGGGCGAGGAGCTCGTGTTCGGCGAGGCCGAGGCGGTCGTCGACATCGAGGATGGCGTCGCCGAGGGTGTCGAGGCGGGTCCGGCCGGCGGCCAGGGCAGCGCGCCCTGCATAGAGGGCGCTGAGATCCCTCACCACCGTCTGGGCCGCGCTGTGGTCGCGGCTCCCCAGCGCCTCCACGGCCCTGGCCCGCAGGCGTTCGATCTGGCGCTCGCGCCAGATGCCGGAGAGTTCGCGCACGACAAGTCCGAGGAGGCCCAGGGCCGCGACGCCCAGAAGCACCAGGGCGACGGCGCCGAGCCACGGGGCGGCGCTGAAGAGATCCGCGATGAGCCGCTCAATGGAGAGGCCGACGCCGAGGGACACGAGCCCGCCGAGGGCCACGAGCAGCATCGACAGCCACGGCGCGCGAGATTTCGGCGCCACCGGCACCGGCGTGCCGTCGGCCGCCTCGACGATTTCAAAGGGTTCTTCGACGATGCGGACCTGACTCGGAGACATCGGCGGCGGCACGACGCCCTCGGTCACCCCGGCCGGTTCGGTGGCGGGGATGCGGAAGGCCCGGGGGCGGTTCGGCGGGGGCGTGGAGGTCATGCGGGACTCAACTGAGCTTGTCGCCAAGGAGGAACTGCATCGCCCGGTCGAGGCGGATCTGCGGCAGGTGGCCGGGCCGTCCAAGGGCGTCGGGCTTGACGAGGGGGGGGCGGAAGCGCGGGAAGCGAAGGGAACCGGGCGGCACAGCGCCCTCCAGCACCGCTTCCGGCCGTTCGGGGAGCTCACCGGGGAAGATCGCCGCCTCGCTCGAGCCGTCGAAGGTCTCGTCGCCCACGGACTCGCCGGCCTCCGGCGTGCCCGAGACAGCGCGCAGGATTTCCGCGCCGTCGTGGATCGTGGTCTCGCGGGTGGCGCGCACGGAGGCGAGCGCCACGGTGCCGACCCGGGCCCCCGCGGCTTCCGTGCGGCGCATAGCCCGCGACACTAGGAGGCGCAGGAGGGCGTCGAGGCGGTCGTGGCTGGTCTGGTGGAGGTGATCGGCCTTGGTGGCGGCGAACAGGATGCGCTCGGTACGAGGCGCGAACAGGCGCGACAGGATGGTGTTGCGGCCGATGCGGAAGCTGAGGAGCACGGAGTCGAGCGCCTCTTCCAGCTCGGCCAGGGCCGCCGGGCCGGCATCGACGGCCGCGAGCACGTCGACGAGCACGATCTGCCGGTCGACCCGCTGGAAGTGGTTGCGGAAGAACGGTTCGACCACCTTGGCCTTGTAGGCCTCGAAGCGCCGCTCCATCAGGCCGGCGAGGCTGCCGGGGTCGAGGGGATCGGTGAGGTTGTCCAGGGGGGCGAAGGTCAGGGCCGGGGAGCCGGCGAGATCGCCCGGCATGAAGAATCGGCCGGGCGGCGTCGTCGCCACGGATTCCGGGCCGGCGCGCAGCGCCGAGAGGTAGGCCTTGAAGGCGGTGCTGGCGCGTTCGGCCACCATCTCGTCCAGGGGCGCCTTCGGATCGAGACTCTTCAGGGTGGCGAGCCAGGGCGCCGCCATGGCGGCCCGGCCGCTGCGGCGCGTGCCGGATATCGTGGCCCGGGACCACGCCGTGTAGCTCTGGTCGATGAGGGCGAGATCGAGGAGCCATTCGCCGGGATAATCGACCACGTCGAGCATCAGGGTGCCCGGCCCCGAGCGCCAGCCGCCCTTGCGCTCGTACTCGATGGCGAGGCGAAACTGGCTGATCCGGTCGGTGGAGCGCGGCCAGAGGCGCTCCTGCGTCAGGGCCGCGACGTGTTCCTCGAAGGGGAAACGCGGCAGGTCGTCGTCGGGCTGGGGCACGAGGCGGGCGCGGCGCAGACGACCCTCGTGGGCCGGCGCGAAGGCCGGGAGGGCGTGCGCCTCGACGAGATGGTGGATCAGGGCCGTCGTGAACACGGTCTTGCCCGAGCGGGCGAGGCCGGTGACGCCCAGCCGCAGAGTCGGCTGGATCAAGAGGTCGCTCGATGCCTCGGCGAACGCCTTGACCGCGGAACCCGCACGCGCGGCAAAGCTGTTCATGAACGACTCATCGAGGATACGGGGAGACTTGGGGAGTACGGGAGACGAGGTGCGGCGGCCCGGCTGAGGTGGCGCCGGTGCGGCCGGCCCGCAAGGTCACGGCTCAAGGGATCGGGGCCGGCGGCCCCACCGCCGCCAGGGTACCGGCGTCGAGGCGGCCGATGGCCGCGTCGACCAGGGCGGGGCCGGCACGGAGGGCGCCGAGTTCGACGCTCGACATGGCGAGCATCACCGCGCGCAGGGCCGGCAACGGACGTCCGTCCGGCCCGAACAGGTTGAGGTCGTCCTCGACCTTCAGGCCGACACTGTTGGCGATGCGCGCGGCGTAGTTGCGGATGCGGGTCTCGTCGGTGCCGCAGAACGGCGTCGGTACGCTGAGATCGAGGGGGTGCAGGCCGGCGACGAGGGGCGGCAGGGCGGCGGACTCGGCCACGAACCGCTTCTGCAACCCGGCCGTCGCCGTCTCGACGGCCCGGGTCGCGTTGCCCAGCACCACGCTCGGCTCGACGAGGAGCACGGAGGGTCTGGCCGTGATCACGGAGGGCTTCACCAGGAGTTCGGAGGGCCGCACCAGGAGCCCGTGGCGGGGCGTCGCCGGTGGTTTGGCCGAGACGGAGGCGAGGGTCTTCGGAGCCGATCCCGGAGGCACCCGCTTGCCCATCCGCGCCAGGGGCGACCACGGCTGGACCCGCAGGGGACCGCCCTTCGCCGCGAGCGCCCGGCGCGGCATCCCGGCCCGCGTGTTGCGGGCGAGAAAACGCGCCCGCAGGGTCCCGCCGAGGCCGCGCGGCGCGAGGGCGGTCGGCACCCGCGTAGCGGTCGGCGGGGTTCCCCGGCACTCGGCTGGCGCCCAGCGCCTGACGATGGCGAGGGCCGTGCGCCGGTTGAAGTCGCGATAGTAGCGCCGGAGCAGCCCCGCGGCCGCGTCAGCGCCGTCGGCCGCCGTGGCGAAGCCCGTATGACCCTCGGCATCGGCACCGATCTCGCCGGACCAGCGCGCCTTCTTGATGCACCAGTAATTGTTGAGCTTGACGCAGCGGGCGACGAAGGCCGGCTCTGTCGTGGACCAACGCGCCGCCAGGGCGAGGGATGCCGGACGCAGAGACGTCCCCGCCTCCGTTCGCCAGTTCGAGACCGCACGACTTTCCGCCAGGAAGTGGGGTGCCTCCAGAGGCGTGCCGAGGGCGGACCAGTCCCGGGCGGGTTCCGACACGGCGCGGCGCACGGTCTCGACGCCGCCCGCGAGGGACGGCACCAGCGCCGTCAGGACCAGAAGGGATGCGAGGAGCACGACACTCGGAGAGCTTGACCGGGGAACAGGGAAACGGCCGCGCCCGGCAACGGTTCAATTCCCGTCGGACGTGGTCCGCCTGCGCTCAGGCAGCCTCTTCGGCGTCGAGGTCGCGGGGCGCCACGAAGCGCTCCAAGCGCCCGGAGCCCGCGCGGATCTCGTCCCAGGTCTCGACGTCGAAATCCAGCACCGCGAGTGCGCCCGTTGGAAATCCCTCGGCGAGGCGGCCGCGCGCCGCGCGCGGTCCGGACTCGACGAGGCGGAGCGCCACGTCCTGAAAGCCGGGATTGTGGCCGACCATGAGGAGGCACCGCGCCGCACCGGGCGTTGCGCGGATCACCTTCAGGAGGGCGGCGTCGGGCGCCTCGTAGATCTCGGGAACGAACGTCGCTTCCGGCCCGCTCAGGGCAGCGTGGATCGGCTCCCAGGTTTCCCGCGTCCGTTTGGCCGGCGAGACGGCGACGTGATCGGGCCGCAGATTTTCCGTGGCGAGGTAGGCGGCCATGAGCGGCGCGTTCCGCCGGCCGCGCGGGTTGAGGGGCCGGTCGAGATCGGCGATCCCGGCCGGACGATCGGATTTGGCGTGGCGCAGGAGCAGGACACGGAGCATTCGGTGACCTTTCAGTTGAAGCCGACGACGGCGTGCGGAACGTACGGCCGCTCGAGGGCCGCCATTTCCTCCGCCGTCAGGGCGAGGTCGAGGGCCGCCGCGGCGTCGTCGAGGTGACCGGGCTTCGAGGCGCCGACGATGGGCACCGTCACGGGCGACTTCTGGGCGACCCAGGCCAGGGCGACCTGGGCGCGGGGCACGCCGCGTGCCTCGGCGATGGACGCAACCGCCTCGACCACGGCCCGGTCGGCGGCTTCCGTGGCGTCGTAGAGACGCTTGCCGACGAGGTCCGTTTCCTGGCGTGCACTCGACGCGTCCCAGTCCCGGGTCAGGCGCCCGCGCGCCAGGGGACTCCACGGCAGCACGGCAATGTCCTGATCGGCGCAGAGCGGCAGCATCTCGCGCTCTTCCTCGCGGTGGAGCAGGTTGTAGTGGTTCTGCATGGTCGCGAACCGGGTCCAGCCGTTGCGGTCGGCGAGGAACAACGCCTTGGCGAACTGCCACGCGTACATCGAGGACGCGCCGATGTAGCGGGCCTTGCCGGCCTTCACCACGTCGTGGAGCGCCTCCAGGGTGACCTCGATGGGCGTGTCGTAATCCCAGCGGTGGATCTGGAGGAGATCGACGTAGTCGGTGTCGAGCCGCGTCAGGCTGGCATCGACGGCGGAAAAGATCGCCTTTCGCGAGAGGCCGCCGGCATTGGGGCGGTCGCTCAAGCCGTAATAGCACTTCGTGGCGATGACGAGGTCGTCGCGCCGTGCGAACTCCTTCAGGGCCCGGCCGACGATCTCCTCGCTGGTGCCGTCGGAATAGTAGTTCGCCGTGTCGAAGAAATTGATGCCCATCTCGACGGCCTTGCGCAGGAGCGGCCGGCTCGCCTCCTCGGTCATGGTCCAGGGATGGGGACCGCGCTCGGGGATGCCGTAGGTCATGCAGCCGAGGCAGAGCGGCGAGACGTCGAGGCCGGTGCGGCCGAGTTTCTTCATCTTCATGGGAACGGTCCGCTGCTGAGGATGGGACGCGGCGATGGGCTCTATCTGGTCCGGCCGGCCGGCTTCGCCAGGGGCGCTGTTCAGCCGCCGCGCCCCTCGCGCCGCATCATGAAGGCGAGCTTTTCGAACACGCTCACGTCCTGCTCGTTCTTCAAGAGCGCCCCGTGCAGCGGCGGGATCAGCTTGCGGCCGTCGCGCTCGCGCAGGGTCTCGGGGGTCACGTCCTCCGAGACCAGGAGCTTCAGCCAGTCGAGCAGTTCCGAGGTGGAGGGCTTCTTCTTCAGGCCCGGTACGGCTCGGGTCTCGAGGAAGACCCGCAGGGCCTCTTCCACCAGACGGTGCTTGATACCGGGGTAGTGAACCTCGACGATGGCCTTCAGGGTCTCGGCGTCGGGGAACTGGATGTAGTGGAAGAAGCACCGGCGCAGGAACGCGTCGGGCAGCTCCTTCTCGTTGTTCGAGGTGATGATGACGATGGGCCGGCGCTCGGCCCGGATCGTCTGCCCGGTCTCGTAGACGTGGAATTCCATGCGGTCGAGTTCGGTCAGGAGGTCGTTGGGGAACTCGATATCGGCCTTGTCGATCTCGTCGATGAGCAGCACCGGCCGCTCCGCATGGGTGAACGCCTCCCACAGCTTGCCGCGGCGGATGTAGTTGCCAATGTCGGACACGCGCGGGTCGCCGAGCTGGCTGTCGCGCAGGCGCGAGACGGCATCGTACTCGTAGAGCCCCTGCTGCGCCTTGGTGGTCGACTTGACGTTCCAGGTGAGCAGCGGCGCGCCGAGGCCCTTGGCGATTTCCTCGGCCAGCACGGTCTTGCCGGTGCCGGGCTCGCCCTTCACCAGCAGCGGCCGCTCCAGCACGATGGCGGCATTGACCGCCGTCGTGAGGTCGGACGTCGCGACGTAGTCGGCGGTGCCGGTAAAGCGCATGGGATCTGTCCGTGGGCGGTGGTGCGGGGCGGACTGGCCGAGACGGTACCACGTCCGTTTCTTGTCTCGTCCGGATGAGCCGGGGATACCGCGGAGGTTGCTCGCGGACAACGCATCTCGGAAGCGCGTGCAGCGCCTGTCGGTTCAGACTCCCCAGTGCGGCATCGCTCGGTTCCAAATGACCGGCCGTGAGGTCGACCGCCGGATTGAGCTGTGACGCGCTATCTCTGCGCTACCATCATCGTCGGCGACCTCGGGACGCCGACGCCGTCCGCATCCGTCATCGCCCAAATGACCAACCGGGCCGACGCATCCCTATTCCTCAGCGCCACTTGCCTATTCCTCAGCGCCGCTTGGTAGAATGCCGCTTCAGAGCGTCTTCCCGTCGTGCCAGACGCAATTCGAGGCCAGGATGCCGAGGTTCACGTCGGATTTCTGCGGCTGCGGCAGGGTCTTGCCGTCCATGGCGAGATCGATCTTGATCTCGACCTGGCCCTTGGCCTCGTTGGTGCGGCGGGAGAAGTAGCAGTATTGCTGGAACGGCTGGTCCTCGTTGGCCTTGAAGTTCCAGCCGGTGACGATCTGGCCGTCCATGTAGGGCACCTGCTTGAACACCGTGAAGGTGGTGTTCACGATGGCCTTCGAGGCCGGCGCCGCGTCGTTGCCGAGCTGCGCCTTCGTCGGGGTCGGCGTACCGGTGGCCTTCGGCAATCCGCCTTCGAGCTTGAGGACGTTGTCCGTGAGCGTCACTTCACCCTTGGTTTTCAGGGTCACGTCGGAGAGGGCCGCCTGCATGGCGGCGGCGATCTTCTCGGCCGCCGTGTCGAACTGGTTCATATAGGCGTAGCCGTAGGACGCCGCGCCGAGGCCGATGCCGGCCAGCGCGCAGAACGCGCCGAAGCCGAGGGACCGGAACAGGAAGGCGCGGGCCGCGATGATCTTTGTCTCCGCGCGCAGGCGCCCGTTGACGTTCTGCGCCAGGACGACGTTCTCCGGCGTACCGGTGGTGTGGATGCTCATGCGCCGGCTCCCGCGCTGGCCGGCAACGCGGATTGGCCCGTCGGACGCCGGTCGATGGGCCGGTCGATGGGAATGACCGCGCCGGAGGCGGCGTTCGCCTCGCGCGCCGGCTTCGGCTGCGAGAGCCCGATTTCCTGGCGCAGGGCGTCGGTGATGGAATCCAGCATATAGGGGGTGGCTGCCGGATCGACGGTTGCGCCGAGGTCGTCCTCGTCCATGAAGGTTTTCCGCACAGAGACGGCGCAGAGGGCCAGGATCGTCGAGGCGAAGGCGGCGCACAGGGCCGGCACGAACACGAAGATGCGCAGGAAGGCGTGGACCTGCGCCTCCGTCACATCGATGGGATCGACGCCGTAGACCATGGCGGTGAAGGAGTGCAGCTGCGAGCGGTTGACCGAGTTGCGGTAGGTCTGCTCGGCATCCGCCACCTTGCGGTCGGCCGCGCCCCGGTCGAGGGCGCTGCGGGCCTTGCGGGCTTCTTCGAGGGCCTTCGTCACGCCGGCGCGGTCGCTACCGGCCTTGGCGACGCTGGCGTTGAGGGTTGCCGTGCGCGGGTCGGTGACGCATTTGAGGTTGGAGTAGCGCTGGCCCCGGCTGTTGGTGCCGGAGACCCGCTCGCAGCGCTGGGCCGGCAGGGCGGAGAGCTGGCTCGCGTTCTCGGCGGCGCGCTTCTCGATCTGATCGAGTTCGGTGGTGTACTGCGTCACCCGGGCGTCGGCCGCCGCGATCCGACCGTCGATGGTGCTCCGGTCGGCCTGCGCGTCCTTGAGGGCGGTCTTGGCCTTGGCCGCATCCATCAGACGGGGATGGAACATCATCTCGCCGAGCTGCGAGACCGACTTCGTCGTGACTCCGGCGGCAAAGATGATCCCGATGATGGCCATGGCGCGGATCGCGTAGGAGCGCTGCGTCCGCGCGAGGATGCCCAGCGGCACCCGGCACAGCTCCACCGCCGCGTAGACCAGCGGCGCCAGGAGCATGAAGTAGAACGCTTGGGAATCGCCGTCGCTGTAGACCCCAGCGAACAGCCACGCGCCCCAGAGCGAGGCGCCGATGACCATGAACTCGACGAGATAGGCGATGCCGACGTAGCCCCACTTGATGCGGTAGCCCTTCTCGACGTGGCGCTCGTGGGTCCAGCGATCGGATTCCCGTTGCCATTCGCGGCGCTCGCGCTGGACATCCCGGCTGGGCGGCGTCTTTCGCATGGGGCACTCGTGTCTCGAAACGCGACGAACGCCGCACTTAACATTCCGTTACGCCCCCGGCTAAGCGGGTATTGTGCCGTTTTTGCGCCAAGCCGTGCGGTGCGTTGTCCTTGCAACGCTGCCGGGCACGCGATTCGTGCGATCCGGCGCGAACGGCGATTGCGCGTCCGCTCTCCCGGACCGCATGATCGCCGGGACCGAGCCCCGCACGGGGGCTCGGTTGATGGCGCCGGCCGGAAGGAGACCCTGGGACCCGATGACGGACATGCACGCCGGCTCCTACAAGGAAGCGATCCTGTTCCTCGTCACCGCCGGCGTGGTGGTGCCGCTGTTCCATCGCCTGCGCATCAGCCCCGTCCTCGGGTTCATCGGCGCGGGGGCCCTCCTCGGGCCGTTCGGCCTCGGCCGTCTCGCGGAGGCCTATCCGTGGCTCGCATGGGTCACCATCGGCAACCGGGCCGAGATCGCGCATCTGGCCGAGTTCGGCGTGATCTTTCTCATGTTCATGATCGGCGTCGAGCTCTCTTGGGAGCGCCTGCGCACCCTGCGCCGCCTCGTCTTCGGCCTCGGCTCGATCCAGGTGGTCGCCTCCGCCCTGGTGATCGGCGCCATCCTGTACGCCCTGGCGGTGCCCCTCGCCGCCGCCGCCATCGTCGGCCTGGCGCTGGCCCTGTCCTCCACGGCGGTGGTGCTGCCGGTCCTGGCCGAGCAGAAGCGCCTGAACACGCCCGCCGGCCGGGCGAGCTTCGCGGTGCTTCTGTTCCAGGATCTCGCCGTGGCCCCGGTCCTGTTCGCCATCGCGGTGCTGGGGCGCAGCGACGGGGCCAATGTCGGGGGCGCGCTGGCCTTCGCCCTCGGTCAGGCGGCGGTGGCCATCGTCGTCATCGTCGTGGCGGGGCGCCTCGCCCTGCGACCACTGTTCCAGCTCGTGGCCCGCACCCGCTCGCCCGAACTGTTCATGGCGGCCTGCCTCCTCGTCATCATCGGCACGGCGCTCACGGCCGCCGCCGCCGGCCTGTCCATGACGCTGGGCGCCTTCGTCGCCGGCCTGCTGCTCGCCGAAACCGAGTACCGCCGCGCCATCGAGGCCACCATCGATCCGTTCAAGGGCCTGCTGCTGGGCGTGTTCTTCGTGTCCGTGGGCATGAACCTCGACCCGGCCCACCTCATGGCGGCGCCCGGGGCCATCCTGGGCCTCGCCCTGGGGCTGATCCTGCTCAAGGGCGTGGTCATCGTCGCGGCCGCCCGCTTCCTCAGGCTGTCGCGCGCCGTCGGCCTCGAGGCGGCCCTGCTGCTTGGCCCCGGCGGCGAATTCGCCTTCGTGCTCATCGGCGGGGCTCTCGCCGGAAACCTCGTCCCCGAGGAAGTCGGCCAGGCCGCCCTCATCGTCACCACGGTGACGATGATCGCGATTCCGGCGCTCGCCGTCCTCGCCCGCCGCCTCGGCAAACGGATGACGCACGGGCAGCTCGGCCGCGCCCGGGCGGAGCCCGTGCCGGACAAGCAGCAGAACCGTGTGATCATCGCCGGGTACGGCCGGGTCGGCCGCCTCGTCGGCGAGATGCTGGCCCGCCACAAGATCCCGTACCTCGCCCTCGATGCCGACGCGGCCCGCGTCTCGGAGCACCGGCGCCTCGGCAACCCCGTCTACTTCGGCGACTCGGCCAATCCGGAGCTCCTGCGCCGCTGCGACATCGCCAATGCGCGGGCACTGGTCGTCACCCTCGACAACCCGCACGCCGTGGAGGCCGTTGTCGAGGCCGCCCGCGCCGAGCGGGCCGATATCACCATCGTGGCCCGCGCCCGCGACGCGCGCCATGCGACGGCCCTCTACGAGATGGGCGTGGACGACGCGGTGCCGGAGACCATCGAAGCCTCCCTGCAATTGTCGGAGGCCGTCCTCGTCGATGTCGGCGTACCCATGGGCCTCGTCATCGCCTCGATCCACGAGCGCCGCGACGAGTACCGCGCCATGCTCAAGCGGAAGGAGACGGAGGTGCGCCCCGCCTTCCGGGCACGGCGCACGGTGGGCAAGGGCACCGAAGCGCGCGAAGCGGCGTCGCTCAAGGACGAGGCGAAGCCGGTGGTCAAGAGCGCGTAGGGCGAGGCCGCCCTCCCCCCTACGCCCATGACTCAGCCGTGGCAGGCGCAGCCGGAATGGCCGCAGCCGTCGTGGGAGGCGTGACCGTCGGCGCAGGCCTCGCAGCAGAAGGTCTTGCCGTCCCGTTCGATCCCGGTGCCTGTCTTCACCTTGCAGACGCAGTCGGCACAGGCACAGGGAACCATTTCGGCGGTCGCATCGGCCATGGAAAACGATCCTTCGTTGGCAGGTGGATGGTGCGCATTCTTGCCAACGCCGCGTCCGTCCGCAAGCCGTGCCCGGTCCGCGCACGAAGATAGTCCCCACCGCGGGGACGAAGCGTGCTAGGGGTCGGCCAACCCCGCACGACTCCGTGCCCTGGGCAACTCCATGAGGCCCCAGTGGCGAACGCGTTCAAGAGCGGTGCATCCCAATCGCGCACGACCGACGATTTCAACGAGCGCGCCAAGCGCCTCTCGGAGCGGCTCGGCGCCATCGAGAAGCCCGCCCAGATGAAGCGTGGGAATGCGCCGCGTCGCTCGTTCAAGGCCGGGCCGCGCCCCGAGGCCGATACCGAGCCGAAGGACGAGCAGGCCGAAGGTCAGAACGAGGCCGCCGAGACCAACGAGACTGAGACCGAAACCGAAGCCTGAACGACGGCGGCGACGGCCAAAAACAGGGGCCGACACGGCGTCGGCCCCTTCCTCGTTCAGTGTCGGAGACGAACCGCTCAGCGGCGGGCCTTGGCCTTGCGGGCGGCATAGCGCGCATCGCGTGCGGCCTTCTTCTCCGCCAGGTCGGAGGCCTTGCGTTCGGCGGCCGCCAGGGCCTCCGCCTCTTCGCGGGCGATCTGAGCCGCGAGCTCCGCCTCTTCGCGGGCGCGCTTCTCTTCCGCGGCCTGGCGCTCGGCGGCGATCCGGGCGGCTTCGCGCTCACGGGCCCGTTCCTCGCGGGCGCGGGAGACCGCGGCACGGGCCTCGGCCTTGGCGATTATGTCCGGGTCATCCGCCGGGGGACGGGCCTTGAATTTTTCCAGCAGCATCTGCTTGGCGCTGGCGGAGTTCTTGCGGCGATCGTCGAAATTCCTGTAGTCGAAGGCGCCCATCTGACCTTTCTCGTGGTGTGTCGCGGCCGAGCCCGCTTCGCGGGGCGCGCGGCCTTAGGGTGAATCAGAACGTTTGGAAAGCTGTGTCGATCGGGGCTGCCAATGCCCGAACGACGGACCGGAATCAACAGAAGCCGCCCGGTGGCGAGCGGCTTCCCGTCGAGATGTTGAATCGATGCCTCAGTGGGCGGGCAACGAGGCCCGCCCTCAGGCCGCCTGGAGGTTTCCGGCGGATTGCTTGCCCGTGCGGCGATCGTTCTCGATCTCGTAGGACAGCTTCTGCCCCTCGATGAGATTGCGCATCCCGGCGCGCTCGACGGCGGAAATGTGGACGAACACGTCCTTGCTGCCGTCATCCGGCTGGATGAATCCGTAGCCCTTGGTCTCGTTGAACCATTTCACGGTACCCGTGCTCATGGCTTATCCTTTCGTCGTGAGAAGTCGTGCCCGCAGCCCCGCGCCCGTGCAGGCGCGGCTCCTGGGAAGCGGGGCGGTGAGATGCCGTAGGACCGAGGGCGGCATCCTCGCGCGGTCCCGTGGGACCGGTGGTCCCGAAAGGACCGGAGGCTGCGCGGCCGTGCTGGGGAAGCGACCATGCGGAGAACTTGGTGATCTGGGAAGCCTGCGACGGACAGACAAGGCGTGAAGCCGGGCGGGGTTCCCGCGGCCCATCCGGAGGGGGCCCGCGCGTCCTGTCTTCAACCGCGCCCGGGACGGCGCCCTGGACGGGGACGACGACACCCCCGAGGTTGCTGCATGACGGTGTGACGGCTACGCTACAGCCCGATGGGAACGGCGCGTCGGGGGCTTTCGTGAGGAACCCGCATGGTCGCGAAACGTCTCCGGTCATGTCGGCGCGGCCCTTAACCACGTGGAGATGGGTCGGGTGAGTTAGTACGGACCGGCATCGAAGCGGGGGCGGGATG
>NZ_VRUZ01000220.1:0-374 GCF_008039485.1 Methylobacterium sp. WL69
AGGCTCGTTTGCCCCCGTCGCGCCGTTAGGCTGCGGGTGAGGACAAATGGTGGAGCTGGACGGGATCGAACCGACGACCTGATGCTTGCAAAGCAACTGCTCTCCCAGCTGAGCTACAGCCCCAAACGATGTTGGATCGGAGCGCGGGGAGAACGAGGCGAAGCCTCGCAAGGCCGACCGGCCGCCCGCGCTGATGCGCGGAGCCTAAGGTCACGGAGTGACCGCCGGCGCCTGAGGCCAGCAAAAGAATGGTGGGCCTGGGACGACTCGAACGTCCGACCTCACCCTTATCAGGGGTGCGCTCTAACCACCTGAGCTACAGGCCCAAGGCGATCAGATTGGCATCCATGACGATGCACCGATCACGCTATCCG
>NZ_VRUZ01000221.1:0-304 GCF_008039485.1 Methylobacterium sp. WL69
AGGCTCGTTTGCCCCCGTCGCGCCGTTAGGCTGCGGGTGAGGACAAATGGTGGAGCTGGACGGGATCGAACCGACGACCTGATGCTTGCAAAGCAACTGCTCTCCCAGCTGAGCTACAGCCCCAAACTGGAAGGCGGCAACAGCCTTTCGACTGCTCGCAAGATCGATCGTGGTGCAAATGGTGGGCCTGGGACGACTCGAACGTCCGACCTCACCCTTATCAGGGGTGCGCTCTAACCACCTGAGCTACAGGCCCAAGGCGATCAGATTGGCATCCATGACGATGCACCGATCACGCTATCCG
>NZ_VRUZ01000222.1:0-269 GCF_008039485.1 Methylobacterium sp. WL69
GGCTGGTAGCCGGACTGGCGCAGCAGGTCGGCGAGGAGGGCGCCGTCCTGGCGCAGGAGGGCGGCCGTCTCCGCGCGGCTGGCGTGGAGGCTCATCTCGAGCTGGCCGTCGCGCAGGCGCATCCGCACGAGGACGGTGCCGAGGTCCATCGGCCGGAGCTGGATGGTGAGGAGCCGCAGGGGTCCCTCGCCGCCCGGTGTCGTGGCGGCGGCGCCGGCCGTGGCGGACGGGCGGGCCAGTTCGGCGGCCACCGCCTCGGCGACCTGGCG
>NZ_VRUZ01000223.1:0-253 GCF_008039485.1 Methylobacterium sp. WL69
GCGAGACGGGGGCGCTCAAAGAGGTCGTAGCTGATCTTGTCCTGGAGAACCGTCTGCTTAAAAAAAGCATGAGCGGGGCTGGGGGCGACGAGGCATGAGGTACCCGGCCCCCGAGAAGCTGGAGATCTGTCCGACGTCAGCACCTGTGGGACAGAATGAGGGTCTTCACGAACGGAGGATGGCTGGTTCATCGTAGCCCCTGAGGAGCGAAGATGAAGCAGACATCCGGACCGGCCAAGAAGCCGGCAGAAGC
>NZ_VRUZ01000224.1:0-252 GCF_008039485.1 Methylobacterium sp. WL69
AGGTGGGATTGCTCGACGAGCCGGATGATCTCCAGCTTCTCGGGGGCCGGGTACCTCATGCCTCGTCGCCCCCAGCCCCGCTCATGCTTTTTTTAAGCAGACGGTTCTCCAGGACAAGATCAGCTACTGTCCGACGTCAGCACCTGTGGGACAGAATGAGGGTCTTCACGAACGGAGGATGGCTGGTTCATCGTAGCCCCTGAGGAGCGAAGATGAAGCAGACATCCGGACCGGCCAAGAAGCCGGCAGAAG
>NZ_VRUZ01000225.1:0-245 GCF_008039485.1 Methylobacterium sp. WL69
TGCCGATCACGGTCCAGGTCGTGAGCGACGAGGCCTACGCCACGTGGCTCGCCGAGGGGAAGACGAAGTTCGCGCGGATCGACAACGACACCTCGAAGTTCGCTGCGGCCCGCTGACGGGTCCGGCCTCGTTTCATGAGATTCAAGAGAAACCTGGACTGAGGTCTATCCATGGCTAACGCCGCAGCACATCCGGGGCATCACGACGCCCACGCCCACGACCACAAGCCGCCGTTCTTCTCCCGC